>JARRNE010000518.1:0-2996 GCA_037385305.1 Chromatiaceae bacterium
TGCCTAGCGGCAGTCCGTCAAGGGGCAGGCAGCATGCCCTCCCGAACCACAAATTGCACGATCTCGTCCAGGCCCTGTCCCTCCCGTAGGTTGCTGAAGACAAAGGGGCGCTCGCCGCGCATGCGGCGGGCGTCGCGCTCCATCACATCCAGGGAGGCGCCAACGTAGGGCGCCAGGTCGATCTCGTTGATCACCAGGAGGTCGGAGCGGGTGATGCCAGGCCCGCCCTTGCGGGGAATCTTCTCCCCGTCCGCCACGTCGATGACGTAGATGGTCAGGTCCGCGAGCTCCGGGCTGAAGGTGGCGGCCAGGTTGTCGCCACCACTCTCGATGAAGATCAGGTCCAAGTCCCGGAAGCGTTCCTGCAGATCCGCCACCGCCGCCAGGTTCATGGATGCGTCCTCGCGGATGGCGGTGTGGGGGCAACCGCCGGTCTCAATGCCGACGATGCGCGCCTCCTTCAGTGCCTGGCTGCGGATGAGGAACTGGGCATCCTCCTTTGTGTAAATGTCGTTGGTGACCACGGCGATCTGGTAGCGGTCGCGCAGGCGCTTGCAGAGGGCGTCGAGCAAAGCGGTCTTGCCGGAGCCGACCGGCCCGCCGATCCCGACACGCAGTGGTGAGGTGCTCATGGGTGGTCCTCAGGAACGAAAGAGCCGGGTGTACTGGGTCTCGTGGGCACTGCTGGCGATGGCGAGCGCGGGGCTGGAGGCACCGATCGCATCGTCGGCATTGAGACCGGCGGTTGCCCCCACACCGCCATCCGCGAGGACGCATCCAAGAACCCGGCGGCGGTGGCGAATCTGCAGGAACGCTTCCGGGACCTGGACCTGATCTTCATCGAGAGTGGCGGCGACAACCTGGCCGCCACCTTCAGCCCGGAGTTGGCGGACCTGACCATCTACGTCATCGACGTGGCGGAAGGGGAGAAGATCCCCCGCAAGGGCGGGCCTGGCATCACCCGCTCCGACCTCCTGGTGATCAACAAGATCGACCTGGCGCCCTACGTTGGCGCCTCCCTGGATGTGATGGAGCGCGACGCCCGCCGCATGCGCGGCGAGCGCCCCTTTGTCTTCACCAACCTGCGGGAGGGACAGGGCCTGGACGAGATCGTGCAATTTGTGGTTCGGGAGGGCATGCTGCCTGCCCCTTGACGGACTGCCGCTAGGCACAATGCAAGGAGGCAACGAGCCGGGCCGCCTCCCTGGACACGGCCGCTAATCCGGTGGCGATGTGCGTCGCTATTAACAAATATATGTATTTGTGTTAATAGCGACCCGGCTTATTCACGCGAGTGAGAATAGCGCCATGAAGCGCAGACCGACCGGGCACTATGAGACCGCCACCACAGCTGGCGAGGCAGTGCAAGCCTTTGTACCGGCCCGGCTTCCGCCGCACCCGCCGCTTGACCTGGGCGGCGAGCGTCAGCGCTCGCTGGAGCGGGCGTTACTGGCCTGCGGCCGGCTGGACGGCGTCACCGCGCTGTTGCCGGACCCCGATCTGTTTCTCTACGCCTACGTGCGCCGTGAAGCGGTGCTCTCCAGTCAGATCGAGGGTACCCAGTCCTCCCTCTCTGATCTGCTGCTGTTCGAGCTGGAAGAGGCCCCAGGAGTACCGTTCGACGACGTGGTCGAGGTCTCGAACTATGTCGCTGCTTTGGAGCACGGCCTCGACCGCTTGCGCGAGGACTTTCCGCTTTCCAACCGCTTGCTGCGGGAGGTGCATGAAAAACTGCTCGCACGGGGGCGTGGCGCCGACAAGCATCCCGGAGAATTCCGCACCAGCCAAAATTGGATTGGCGGGACCCGCCCCGGCAATGCCCAGTTCGTGCCTCCCCCGCCGCAACAGGTGGCCGACTGCATGGCAGGGCTCGAACGCTTTATCCACGCCTCGGACGATGGCTTCCCTGCTCTGGTGCGGGCCGGGCTTGCCCATGTCCACTTCGAGACCATCCATCCCTTCCTGGACGGAAACGGCCGCGTGGGACGGCTGTTGATCGCCCTCATGCTGTTCGATGCCCGCGTGCTTGCACAGCCACTGCTGTATCTGAGTCTCTGCTTAAAGCAGCACCGTGCCCAGTACTATCGGCTGCTCGACGCCGTGCGTCGGGAGGGTGACTGGGAAGCCTGGCTCGATTTCTTCCTGGAAGGTGTCGCCGGCACCGCCCAGTCGGCCGTGGACACGGCGCACCAGCTTCTTGCGCTCTTCCGCGATGACGCCGCGCGCGTGCAGGCTGTCGGTCGCGCCGCCGGCAACGCCTTGCGCGTGTTCGATGCCTTCCGCGACCGGCCACTCGCAACCCTGAATGCCCTCGCGGAACGTACCGCAGCCAGCTATCCCACTGTTGCCCGGGCGGTCGAGGCCCTGGAGCGTTTAGGTATCGTCCACGAGATCACCGGCCGCAAACGGGAGCGGGTGTTCGCGTATGGGCGATATCTCGACATCCTTAACGAGGGAACCGAGCCGTTGTAAGCAGTGACCTAGCAGCCGGGTCAGCGAACAGCCGAGCGGTCCGGCCGCGGTCGTGCAATTCATCCTCCGCGAGGGCATGCTACCCGCGCCCTAACGAGCTGGTGACCTGTCTGATTTTGGGGGAAGCCGAATGGCGAAGAAGGCAAGCAGGAAGAACAATGCCGACGCCACGATCGGCTACGAGGCCCAGCTCTGGCAGATGGCCGATGCCCTGCGGGGCTCCATGGACGCGGCGGAGTACAAGCACGTCGTCCTCGGGCTGATCTTCCTCAAGTACATTTCCGACGCCTTCGAGGAGCAACACAAGAAGCTCGAAGACGAGCGCGATCAGGGGGCCGACCCGGAGGACCCGGACGAATACCGTGCCCTCTCCATCTTTTGGGTCCCACCCGAGGCGCGCTGGTGTCACCTCAAGGCCCAGGCGCGTCAGCCCACCATCGGCCGGCTGGTGGACGACGCCATGGCTGGCATCGAGCGCGACAACCCCGCCCTCAAGGGCGTGCTGCCCAAGGACTACGCCCGTC
>JARRNE010000519.1:0-3462 GCA_037385305.1 Chromatiaceae bacterium
GTGCAGCTTTTCTTGTAGCCATACTTTGATCAGGGATTGGTAAGGTACGTCACGGGCATTGGCCGCTGCTTTAATAGAATCTAATAGGTGTTGCGGAAGACGGAGAGAAATTGTCTTGGTTGTCGGTTTCAGGTTGGGCATAACAACCGACTGAGCTTTAGTCCAGTCAAGGTACTCCGACGAATCCGTTTGCTCCCAAAACCGCCTTTCCTCTTCCTCACTTGCAAATTTTGGTACTTCCTTAAGTCGCTCTTTCATAGATCGCTCGCTCTTTTCGGTGCATATCTCTCGCTGAGATGATACGGATCTTTTCCCCTCGGCCACGCAGGGCAAACGTGATATGCAATCGCCGTCTGTCAGCGGACTGGCCTAGCGCATGGAATCGCCTCTCCTGTGTACTGTGCTGAGGATCTTCCAGAACCAGTAGCGGGGCATTGAAAAAGACCTGTTCTGCCTCCGCCATCGACACACCATGCTTTTCGTTCTTTCGGATGTTACCCTCGCCCGAATCAAACGTAGCGTCCCGATCTGGGACTGATCCAATCAGGCACGGGCTGCTGGTACCACGCAGACACAGCACCCACCAGGGCTTGATGATACCGGCAACACGGCATCCCTGGAGGAAAATCAGGATGATGCCAGCCGAGCGGGGGACCCCGAGAAGCAGCTCGGGGATCTCGCGTTCATCGACATCGACACCGGGCTTGGGAGGCACTTCTGACCGGTGGAGCACGCTGGGGATACCTCCATCTACACTCGAAGGCCGCATCCAGGACGCCTGCGGTCCCGCCCGTAACCCCGTAACCCCGAAACGGCGATGCCTCACCATACGCCCAGCTTATGCGATTCCATTGCTCGGATGCCAGAAAGACGATCCACCACGATGCCGTGAAGCCGAACGGTGCACACCCGCCAGCGAAGCTCCCCCCTTGTGGGCGGGCCACAATTCCCCGGTGTGACACAAATCACCTGTCTGCCTTACCCAAACGGGCTCGCATTGGCCGTTCCCTGACACGCGTCAATTCAAAACCCCTCTCTGGTCCCTCGTCACACACCGACTTGGATTGGAGCACCGCGAAACCATCATGTCAGCGAGAGGGCCGACCCGTGAAGCAATCAAAGGGACGGGGTCGAACGCGCGACCTCGCCGGACGAATTCCTGCCAACTGCTCGCGGAGGTTCCCCCCTTGAACCCTACCACCCATGCTGCTACGCTCCCAGCTATGGAGGTACCTATGGAGTTCTCAAAGAAGACGACGATACTGTTGTCTCCCGCTCTCCATGATCGACTCTCCAAGTTGGCAGCTGAGAAGCATGTAAGCCTGGGGGAGCTCGTCCGCTCGGCATGCGAGCAGCAGTACGGGCTGTCTTCCGTGGAATCCCGTCTCGGCGCGGTTCGTCAACTGGCTGCACTCGACCTCCCCGTTACGGACACCCGCACCATGAAAGAGCAATCCGTTCCGTCGGCGGATGCGCTCTGCCCGTGATCCTTGTTGACGCCAATATCATGATGTACGCGGCTGGCGCCGAGCATCCCAACAAGACGCCGAGCGTCTCCTTCCTAGAGCACGTCGCCACCAAACAGGTTGACGCAGCGATCGACGCAGAGAGGCTCCAGGAAATACTGCACTGCGACCGCTCCATCCGCCGCTGGGACGATGGCAAGATCGTGTTCGACATGACCCGGCAGATCTTTGAAGCGGTCATCCCGATTTCTGCAGAGGTGGTCGACCGGGCAAGAGTCCTTCTAGAGTCTTATCCTGGCCTGATGGCCCGCGACGCGCTGCACGCCGCGGTTGCCGAGATCAACGCCATGAGGAGTATTTGTTCTTTCGATCAGGATTTCGGCCGAATCTCCGGAATGCGCCGCCTGGAGCCACCGCTCTAATCCGCTGAGGGAGTACGGAGTGGGGGCCAAGCCCAGCGCGAACGACACCGAGTACTCGGCGTCGGCGCGTCACAACCCATCCTGACGTCTCTGCCCATGGCTTGGATACCCGCAGGGTGGTCCGCTGTTGTACGGTGAAGCAAACTGTCTGAACCGCCCGAAGAATTCCGCCCTTGTCGGCTGATACCAACTCCCCTGGGTGCCACCAATCACCTGTCTCCCTAACTCCAACGCGTTCGCGTTGGGCATTCCCTGACATGCGTCAACACAAGACCCCGTATCCACTTCGCTCTGTCATTCCCGCGCATGCGGGAATCTCTCTCCTGAGAGAGTGAGAGGCCCGCCGGTCAATTTCGTCCACGAGTCATGCGTCCGGCCAGACATGGTTTTGCCGCTCCGCGCGCCGCGCGGCTATACTGCCGGAACGAGAGCGGCGTTCCGGGAGCGAAATCATGCCCATGCCCGCCGTCGAAGAGCGCGTCGACCGCCTAGAGGAGGCGATCGACCGTTTCGTCGCCAACGTCGGGGTGGAGTTCAACAAGCTCTACAACTCCCAGATGCGCACCGAGGCCGAGCTTCGGGAGTTCAAAGACGAGATGCGCAACGACAGGCGCGAGATGAACCGCAAGTAGGGCAACCTGGCCAACAAGCTCGGCACCATGGTCGAGGACTTGGTATACCCGAGCCTGCCGCGCGTGATCAAAGAGACGTCAGGCCAAGAGCCAGACCACATCTGGGCGCGCTACAAACGACGGCTTTCCCACGGTCGGCTCAAGGAATTCGACGCCATCGCCCTAACGCAGGACTTGGTGTACCTCAACAGCACCAAGGCAACGCTCCGCAGCAGCGACGTCGACGCCTTCATCGCCGAGATCGCCACCTTCCGTGACTACTTTCCCGAGCACCGCGACCTCCCCCTCGTGGGCATCCTGGCCACGCTGGCGGTAGACGAGAGCGTACTGAGCTACGCGGAGAAGGAGGGCTTTCTGGTGCTCGCCGCGGGTGACGAGGTCATGGAGGTAAAGAACCGGCCCGGCTTCGAGCCCAAGCGCTGGTAGACCGCCCGGCGCCTGGCGACCTTCCCTCATGGCCCACGACCAGAGCTTCAAGAACCCTGATCCTCGACTACCCACAGCAGGCGTTACGGGCGCCAGGCAGCTCGGAGGATCGCGGCCGAAGGCCGCTCCTACGGGATCGGCGTCTTGTAGGAGCGACCTGTGGTCGCGACCAGGGCCTCGCGCGAGCCGAATGCCAGACGCCGGGGAGACGTACTTGATGACAATGAACAGGAACGCTTGGGAAGCACTGACCACGCCGACTTCTCGCAGCGGAGGTCGGGCGCTCTGCTCAGCGCCGGAAATCAGCGCATTGCAAGACTATAGGGGCGGGAAAACGCAACTGAACAGTGCTTCCCCAGAACCGATGCGCTTGTCTTCCCGACCAGAATGGATCTGACCCCCTCTTCCCAGAGCACATTGGCGTTGATCGCGGTACAGCAATTCATCCCTTTGGGTCCTCGAGCTCATCGGCGAGCCGCTCCAAGAACCATTAGCCGCTCGTACTCGGAATAGCGA
>JARRNE010000520.1:0-2994 GCA_037385305.1 Chromatiaceae bacterium
GCATGGTCAGCGCCAGCGACAGATCGGCGACCGCGCCCGCGATCGCCGACGCGGCGTGCGTGACCACAATGCCATGCTCAAAGACGGGGCGCGGCAGCATGCGCTTGATGCTTCCCGCCGTGTGGGCGATGATCTTGAGCCGGTCGGCGGCGTCGAGCACCTCTTCCGTGAAACGCGGCGTGCCCCAACTGGTGAGCACGGCCTCGAACCCCGGCACGCGTACGGCCAGCTCTTCGGGGGTGAGGTTCGACTCGTCGTCGTGAAAGGTGACGTCGCCAAAGGCGCGCAGCGCGGCGTCGGTCTCGGGTGCAAAGAGGGTGCCGTACAGGCTGGGACGGAACGCAACGAGGATCCTGGGCTTGCCAGACATTTCGAATGACCTCCTGTGGAAAGACCGCTCCCAGATCGTGAGCGGCGAGCAAACGACCTGGGAAGACGTGGATGACAGCGTATTGACTATATCAGGCTCCCCCTGCTTTGTCAATTGTACTGCCCTGCGAAGGCCCGCTATCCCGCTCCTTGGCCTACTGTCACTCGCCCGGCGTCCGTGCGTGTTTGACAGGATGTTCGGAAGGTGCTATGATACAGCCGCTCCGCTGTATCTGGCATTCGCGTTCCGTAGCAGATCCCGACTCTATTCCTCCATCCTCCTGACGAGCCGGAACTGCCCCATCTGTGCAGGCCGCAACAACCGAATACGACCGCATTTCGGTCTAGAAAGGGGGATCGACCGGCGGAAACCTGATTTACGTCGCTATTCGTGCCTTCAGTAGCTTCATTTCTTAGGAGGAAAGTGATGAAGAAGGTAACACGTAGAGACTTTCTGCGCCTTTCATCCCTCGCGGCAGCAGGCGTCGCAGCAGTGGCCTGCGCCAAGACAGCCGCACCGACCGCACCGCCCGAGCAAGCAGCCACTGCTACATCCGCGCCGGCGGCAGCGACGGCGACCACTGCACCGCCGACGGCAACAGCCGCACCGCCGACGCCAACATCCGCGCCTGCAGTCAGCTCGCAGCAAGCTTTCCAGTTCCAAGAGCTGGTCAAGTCCGGCGGACTGCCGCCCCTCGAGCAGCGCCTGCCCAATAATCCCAAGGTGATCGAACCGTTGGACACCATTGGGGAGTATGGCGGCCTCATGCGCCACCCGCTGCTCGGTTCATGGTCGTCCCGCTTTTACTCGTTCATGGGCGACGAGAACTTTTTGGTCTGGACGCCCCAGTGGGACGGCCTGCTCACCAACGTGGCCGAGACCTACGAGGTGAACGAAGACTCGAGCCAGTTCACCTTCCACTTGCGCGAGGGCATGAAATGGTCCGATGGCGAGGATTTCAACGCCGAGGACATCATGTTTTGGTACAACGACGTCATGCTCAACGAAGAGCTCACCCCTCAGAAGCCGCAATGGCTGACCGTGGGCGGTGAGTTTGGCGTGGTGGAGGCCCCCGACGACCACACGATCCAGTTCTCTTTTGCGGCGCCGTACGGTCTCTTCTTGCAGTGGATCGCGACGCCCAGCGGCTCGAACATGATCGAGTATCCCGAGCACTATGTCAAGCAGTTCCACGCCAAGTACAACACCCAAAACCTGGACCAGATGGTCGCCGATGCCGGGTTCTCCACTTGGGTGGAGCTCTTTCAGGCCAAGACCGGCGCGCAGGGTGCTGGCGCCGCCTGGACCAACGTCGACTTGCCGGTGATCTATGCCTGGATCGTCACCGAACCGGCCGGCGGCGACGTGACGCGCGCCGTTTCCGAGCCGAATCCCTACTACTGGAAGGTCGATACCGAAGGCAACCAGTTGCCCTACATCGGGCGCATCGAGTGGGAGTTCCTGAGCGATCCAGAAGTGCTCCTGCTGCGCACGCTGAACGGCGAAGTCGAGTTCATGAACTATTACGCCAACTCGCTCAAGAACAAGGCCGTCTTGTACGACAACATGGAACAGGGCGACTATCACTTCTTTGACCAGATTCGCGATCAGGCGTGCACGACCGTGATCCACCTCAACTGGAACACCACGAACGAGGCCTTGCGCGAGGCCTTTCAGACCAAGGATTTCCGCATCGCGCTCTCGCACGCCATCAACCGCCAGGAGATCATTGACACGGTCTTTGTCGGGCAGGGCATCCCCTACCAGGCGGCGCCCAAGCCGAGTGCCCAATTCTACAACGAGACGCTGGCCACCCAGTACACCGAGTATGACGTGGCCAAGGCCAACCAGATTCTCGACGGGCTCTACCCGGAGAAGGACAGCAACGGCGTCCGGATCGGGCCGGATGGCAACCCGATCAAGTTCGACTTGATCGTCGACGCGACCCGCATGCCGGACTGGATCGACGTCCTGGAGATGGTCAAGATCTACTGGGATCAGGTGGGCATCGACATGTCCATCCAGGGCATCAGCGGCGAGCTGCTCGACGAGCGGCGCCAAGCCAACGACTATGATGCCACCGCCGGCTGGAGCGATGGCGGCCTGGCGACGCTCCTCACCCCCAACCAGTTCCTCTTTCCTTTGGGCTGGGGCAGCACCTTTGCCCCGGCGTGGGGTGAGTGGTTACAGCCGGGCGACTTTGGCGGCGAACCCGAGGAGCCCCCGGCCGACGTCATAGAGCAGAAGGAGCTCTATGACCAGGTCAAGGCTACCGCCGATCCTGACAAGCAGGCTGAGTTCATGAACCAGATCATTGACATCGCCATCGACCGCTTCTGGACGATCGGCATCAGCCTGGATACGGGCCAGTTCGGCGTGGTCAAGAACAACTACTACAACGTGCCGCTTGCCATGCCAGAGTCCTGGAACTATCCGGATCCCTTCCCGACCAATACGTGCACCTATTGGATCAAGGAATAGGGCCACCGGGATGGGCGTAGATTGATGGTCTGAAAGACGGGCACGCCCACGTGTAGGGCCGTTGGCACGTGGGCGTTGCCGTTTTTGCGATGCTGTTCTTGGAGGAGAGAATCGATGCTCCGTTTCGCTGCTCGGCGGATCCT
>JARRNE010000521.1:0-2982 GCA_037385305.1 Chromatiaceae bacterium
TCAGGGCAATCGCCAGGCTGGCGACGAAATAGTCGACCGAGAACAGCAGCAAAAGGATCAGGCTGCCCCGGAAGTAGACACCAAACACCACCTTCGAGGCGGCCAGCGAGAGGAACACGTCCAGCACGCCGATCAGCACGTAGGGCAGCACCTTGCCCGCCAGCAGCTCGAACTTGCTGAGGGGCGAGGCGATCAACTGCTCTAACGAGCCGTGCTCCTTTTCGCGGGCGATGGCGGCGGAGAGCGACACGGCGGGCAGGGAGAGGATCACGGAGATCAGCGCCGGGACAACGTCCTGCACGGCGTTCAGGCCGGGGTTGTACCAGATACGGGTACGCAAGTCCAGGGGTGATTCGAGCTGCTGCAATGGCACGCCACTCGCCAGGGCAGCGCTCTGAATGCGCCCCTCGACAAAGGCCGACGTGCGCCCCAGGATGTGCTGGTAGGCGAACCCGCCCGACTCCGGCTCGGTGCCGTCGACGATCACCTGTATCGGCAGGCCGCTCCCCGTCTCCACCTGCTTCTCAAAGCCGTCCTGGATGATCACGGCACCCCGAATGGTGCCGTGCGCCAGCAGGTAGTCGACATCGTCGAGTGACTCGACGTAGCCGGTCAGCACCAGGTCCGGCCCACCCACCAGGGTGCGCACGTAGGCGCGGGAGAGGGGGGTCAGGTCCTGGTCGTAGACGGCGATGGGCACGCTCTTGATGTCCGCGGCGAAGGCGTAGGCCATCAAGACCAGCATCACAACCGGCGAGGCGGTGACGAGGAACAGCGTGCCCGTCGAACGGGTAATGTGCAGCAGCTCCTTCTTGGTGACCGACCACGTCTTACGGATCATCATGCACCCGGCTTGCGCAGCCCTTCGACAAACAGATCGACAATCGCCTTGAAGTGCGCCTCAATGTCGGGCATTATGCCCTCCATGTAGTAGAGGATCAACCCATCGTAGGCGGCCAGGATGCTCCAGGTCACCCGCTTCACGTCCACCTGCCGGAACTCGCCCGCCTCGATCCCGCTCTCGATAATCGAGGCGATCTGGCCCGCGAACTGGTCAAGCATCTCCTGATAGCGGACGGTGAACTCCTCCACCTGCCACACCTCGGCCATCAGGTTGATCGGCATCTCGGTGATCCTGTCGTCGGCGGCGATGGCCGTGCCAAACATCAGGGAAAGCTGACGCAGACGCTCGGAAGCGGGCGCGTCCTCAGGAAGTTGGTATTGGAGGAAGGATTCGACCAGATCGCCCATCAGCAGGTCGAACAGGTTGTTGAACAGGTCGCTCTTGCTCTTGAAGTGCCAGTACAACGTGCCCTTGCTCAGGCCGCTCTCTGCCACGATGTCGTCCATTGAAGTGCGCAGGTAGCCCTTACGGGCGAAACAGCGCAGGGCGGATTCCAGGATAAGCTGGCGGGTCTGGTTCGGGTCGGCACGGGGCGGCATGGCTACCCATCGGTCTGAGTGCGCTTGAGCGGCGTCTGAAGCGCCTGGCGCAGCACCCACAGTAACAGCCAACTGGTCACCGGCCCTTCGATCAACCCGGCAGACAGCCTCAGCCACTCGGCGGCGTTCGCGCCGAAGAAGACGGGCACCAGCACGTAGTAGTCGAGAGCGCACCAGCCGACGGCGGCCAGGAAGCCGATAATGTATTCGGCTGCCTCACCAAAGGGCGGCTCCCTGCGGAACATCCCTTCCACGATCCAGACAACGATCAAACCTAACACCCCGGCGAGAACCATTGCAATTATGGGAAGCATGGGTTTACTCCTTGAATTAATCTTTCCGGCGGTCAGTTATTTCAGCCTGGGGGCGCAGGATGTTGTGTCTCCAGATTCTTCTAGACTGACCGGTCAGTCTATAGTGATGATAGTGCGATCCGCCGCGGCTGTCAAGACCCATCAGCCGGTTTGTAAGCCGTTTGCGCCGCCTCGTGGTGCGCGGCTATAATCCCGCCCGTGAATCGCACCAAACCGCCCCACATTCTGCTTATCCAGCTTTCCCTGGCCCTGCTCGCCGTGGGGTGTGATAAGCTCCAGCCTGGTTACTACCTCACCCCGGCCAATTACCCGACCCTGCCGCCCACCCTGACCGGCATCCCGGCCCCGGTCTCCCCGACGCTCACGCCGGTCTCGACGATTCAGCAGACAGTGAGCGACCTGACCGACCCGGCGGCCAGCGAAGACGCGGCCACCGCCGCCCCTACCGTCGAGCCGCCTACGCTGACGCCCTCGGCGACCCTGACGCCCTGCGACGAGGCCGAAGGGCAGATCATCGAGGAGTCATTCGTCAGCCAGCTCACCGGCGGGGTCTTCCGCTACCGGGTGTACCTGCCGCCTTGCTACGCCAGCAGCGGCCTGCGCTACCCGTACCTGATCATGCTGCACGGCTGGGGAGTGGGCATGGACGACGCCCAGTGGGACCGGATGGGGCTGGACGAGGCCGCCGACCTGGGTTACGCGCGCGGCTCGCTGCCGCCGATGATCATCGTGATGCCGAACGGGAACGACGCCCAGTACGACTGGGACCCCGGCCCGCTGCCCGACGTGATCCTGGACGAGCTGATGCCCACCATCGAATCGAGTTTCTGCACCTGGAACGATTCCTCGCGGCGGGCAATCGGCGGGCTGTCTCGCGGGGGGTTCTGGGCTTACGGGATCGCCTTCACGCACCCGGAGGTGTTCGACCGGGTAGGGGGGCACAGCCCGTATTTTTACGACGGCGACTACCCGGCGATCCACCCCTACAACCTGATCGAGACGGCGGAGGGGATCGAGCGGCTGGATATGTACCTCGACCTGGGGGCGAACGACTCGGTGGTCGACGTGAACCTGCGTGATTTCGTCGAGCGGCTGCGCCAGCGCGGGATCGAGCCGGACTACGTGATCAACCCGGTGGGGGCGCATACCGAGGAGTATTGGAGGAACCACACCGCCGACTACCTGGCTTTCTACGCCGCCGAGTGGCCGCGCAACCTGGCCGAGT
>JARRNE010000522.1:0-5166 GCA_037385305.1 Chromatiaceae bacterium
GCTCCTTGTACCGCTGCAGGGTACTCTGGACGGTACGTGCCGTGTCGTAATTCTCCTGGCCCACGATGTTGGGATCCAGGATACGGCAGGTGGAATCCAGCGGATCGACGGCAGGATAGATGCCGAGCTCCGCGATCTGACGCGAGAGCACCAGGGTGGCATCAAGGTGAGCAAAGGTGGTCGCGGGCGATGGGTCGGTGAGGTCGTCCGCGGGCACATAGACCGCCTGGAAGGACGTGATGGACCCGGTCCGGGTCGAGGTGATGCGCTCCTGGAGTATCCCCATCTCCGCCGCGAGGGTCGGCTGATAGCCAACGGCGGATGGCATACGGCCGAGCAGCGCGGACACCTCGGTGCCGGCGAGGGTGTAGCGGTAGATGTTGTCGATGAAGAGGAGCACATCCGCCCCTTCCTCCCGGAAGTACTCCGCCATGGTCAGCCCCGTAAGGGCGACCCGCAGGCGGTTTCCCGGGGGCTCGTTCATCTGGCCGTACACCAGGGCCACCTTGTCGAGAACGCCGGACTCGGTCATCTCGTGATAGAAGTCGTTGCCCTCGCGGGTGCGCTCCCCCACGCCGGCGAAGACGGAGAAGCCCGAGTGCTCGACCGCGATATTGCGGATGAGCTCCATCAGGGTCACGGTCTTGCCCACGCCTGCGCCGCCGAACAGCCCGACCTTACCGCCCTTGACGATCGGCATGATGAGGTCGATGACCTTGATGCCGGTCTCGAGGATCTCGGCGGTGGCGGCCTGATCCTCGAGCTTGGGAGCGGGCCGGTGGATGGGCCAGCTGTGCTCGGCGCCGACCGGTCCCTTCTCGTCGATGGGCCGGCCGAGGACGTCCATGATGCGGCCGAGGGTCGGGCGGCCCACCGGGATGCTGATGGGCGCCCCGGTGTTGGCGGCCTCCACGCCTCGCTGGAGGCCGTCCGTCGACCCCATGGCGATGGTGCGGACGATCCCGTCCCCCAGCTGCTGCTGGACCTCCAGCGTGAGGCTGGCGGAGTCGATCTTCAGGGCATCAAAAACCTTGGGCATCTCGCCCCGCGGGAACTGGACGTCCACCACGGCGCCGATGACCTGCACCACGTTACCGGTACTCATAAGCTCTTTCCTCTCGTCGCCGTGCGGCGGTTGGGTGGGAACCTCGAGGCGCGCGGCCCGCCCAATGCACCCCCTCCGGTGCCCCGGGGGCGGGGATCCAGCCGCTGCGCGCGTTATCCGTCAGCCTGGGGCGCACTGAATCGGCCCGTATTGCTACGGCGATGCGACGCTATGCGTGCGTCTCGTCGCGAACGGTCGGGCGTCTCCCGAAATGAGCAGCGCTTCCCTAGACCGCAGCGGCGCCGCTCACGATCTCCGTGATCTCCTGGGTGATGGCCGCCTGCCGGGCCTTGTTGTAGACCAGCTGCAGCTCCTCGATCAGGTTTCCGGCATTGTCGGTGGCAGCCTTCATGGCCACCTGACGGGCCGCCATCTCGCAGGCACCGTTCTCCACGACAGCCTGGTAGACCAGTGACTCGATGTAGCGGATGAGCAGGGCATCCAGGATGGTGCGGGCATCCGGCTCATAGATGTAATCCCAACGGTGCTGCAGGGCCTTGATGTCATCCGCCTGCACCTCCGGATGGATCGGTACCAGCTGGAAGAGCGTCGGCCGCTGGGTCATGGTGTTCACGAACAGGTTGCTGGCCACGTAGATCGCGTCCACCTCCCCCGCCTCGTAGGCGTCGAGCATGACCTTCACGGTGCCGATCAGGTCCTCGATGTGGGGCTGGTCCCCCAGGTGTGTCGCCTGCGCCAGCACGGTGCCGCCGAACCGCCGAAAGAACCCGAGGGCCTTGGTGCCGATTGCGCAGAAGACGGGCTCGATCCCCTGTCTTGCCTGCTCCTTGATCTCCTGGATCAGCTTGCGGAACAGGTTCTGGTTCAGCCCCCCACACAGGCCGCGGTCGGAGGACACCACGATATAGCCCACACGCTTGCGCTCCCGCTCCTGGGCGATGAAGCTGTGCCGGTACTCCGGGGAGGCATAGTAGAGGTGGCCGATCACCCGGAGCATCTTCTGCGCGTAGGGGCGGGATGCCTGCATCCGCTCCTGGGCCTTACGCATCTTGGCGGCGGCCACCATCTGCATGGCCTTGGTGATCTTCTGCGTGCTCTTGATGCTCGCAATCTTGGTCCGGATCTCTTTACCACCCGCCATCTTCCCATGCCCCCCGCTCAGAGTTTGGGGCTGGGGCGGGCCATTCGCCCGCCGTCGCCCCCAATCCGCGCTGAATCCTACCCTTCGCGTCCGCCGGCGGCATACGCGTCACCACGCCTGGTTTGCCTTGAAGTCCTTCAGGGCCGCATGCAGTCCCTGCTCGATCTCCGGGTTGTAGTCGCAGGTCTTGTTGATCTTCTCCAGCAGCTCGCCGTGGGTGGTCTTGATGAAGGTCTGCAGGGCCCGCTCGAAGTCGACCACCTTCTTGACGTCGACGTCGTCGAGGTAGCCCTCGTTAACGGCAAACAGGGACACCGCCATCTGGGCAACGCTCATGGGGGAATACTGGGGCTGTTTCATCAGCTCCGTGACACGCTCCCCCCGCTGGAGCTGCTTGCGGGTCGCCTCGTCCAGGTCCGAAGCGAACTGGGAGAAGGCGGCTAGCTCCCGGAACTGGGCCAAGGCCAGTCGCACACCGCCCCCCAGCTTCTTGACGACCTTGGTCTGGGCTGCACCGCCCACGCGGGAGACCGAGAGGCCGGCGTTGATCGCCGGGCGGATGCCCGCGTTGAACAGGTCGCTCTCGAGGAAGATTTGGCCGTCGGTGATGGAGATCACGTTGGTGGGGACGAAGGCAGACACGTCGCCCGCCTGGGTCTCGATGATCGGCAGCGCCGTCAGGGAGCCGGTCTTGCCCTTCACCGCACCGCCCGTGGTCTCCTCCACGTAATGGGCATTCACCCGCGCGGCCCGCTCGAGCAGCCGGGAGTGGANNNNCCCGGCGGACGCCGCAGGAGGAGGGACACCTGGCGGTAGGCCCAGGCCTGCTTGGTGAGGTCGTCATAGACGATGAGGGCGTCCTCGCCCCGGTCTCGGAAGTACTCGCCCATGGCACAGCCCGCATAGGGGGCGATGAACTGCATGGCCGCCGAGTCAGCGGCGCCCGCGGCAACGATGATGGTGTGCTCCATGGCGCCGTGCTCTTCCAGCTTGCGCGCGACACCGGCGATAGAGGAGTTCTTCTGCCCCACCCCGACGTAGATGCACTTAACCCCGGTGCCCTTCTGGTTGATGATGGTGTCGATGGCGAGGGCCGTCTTCCCTGTCTGGCGGTCACCGATGATCAGCTCGCGCTGCCCGCGGCCGATGGGGACCATGGCGTCGATGGACTTGAGGCCCGTCTGGACCGGCTGATCCACCGACTTACGGGTGATGACACCGGGGGCCACCTTCTCGATGGGGGAGGTGGTCCCGGTCTGGATCGTGCCTTTCCCGTCGATAGGGTTGCCCAGTGAGTCCACGATACGCCCAAGCAGGCCCTCGCCCACCGGGACTTCCAGGACGCGGCCGGTACAACGGACCCAGTCCCCTTCGGAGAGGTGCTCGAACTTCCCCAGCACCACCGCACCCACGGAATCGCGCTCCAGATTCAGGGCGAGCCCGAAGGTATTGCCCGGAAACTCCAGCATCTCATAGGACATGGCATCTGAAAGGCCATGGATGCGCACGATGCCGTCGCCCAGGCTGACGATCGTGCCCTCGGTCCGGGCCTCGGTCCTGAGGTCGAGCTGCTCGATCTTTTGTTTGATGAGATCGCTGATCTCGGAGGGGTTCAGTTGCATGGGGCTATTCCGTTCAAATGTGCAATTCGTTAGCGAGCCGCTGGAGCTTGCCGCGGATGGACCCGTCGATGACCAGGTCCCCGGCCCTAATCTCGACACCGCCCAGGAGAGACGGGTCCCGCTCGACCGTCAGCTTGACCTCTCCGCCCAAGCGCTTCTCGAGCGCGTCTGCCAACACCTTCTGTTGTGCCGCTTGGACGGCATAGGCGCTGCGGATCTGCACCTGCCGCACCCGCTGATGCTCGACCTTGAGATCGTGGAACAGACGCGAGATCTCCCCCGCCACGGCCAGCCTGTTGTTCGCCGCAAGCAGCCTCACGAGGTTCTGCATCTCCGCTGACAGGCCGTCACCCGCGATCTCCAGGATCACCCTGGCCAGCTGCCTGCGAGGCACGTTGGGATTGGCGATCTGGGCCGCCATGTCGGCGTTCCCGGTAATCGCCGCCAGCAGGCCAAGGGCGTCTGACCAGGGGCCGAGCTGTTTGGTCTCCAGCGCCCGCTCGAATGCGGCCTGAGCGTAAGGGCGCGCGACGGTCGTGATGTCTCCGGCCATAAGGGCGCCCTAGATTTGCCTGGCGAAGGACTCGACGATGGACTTGTGCGCGGCCGCGTCGATCTCTTTCTTCAGGATCTTCTGAGCAGCGGCGATGGCCAGGTCCCCCAGCCGCGCCCGCAGGTCCTCCCGGGCACGGTTCGTCTCCCGCTCGATCTCGGCCTGCGCAGCCGCCACCAGTCTCGCGCCTTCCGCGCGGGCCTCCTGCTTGGCCTCATCGATGATCTCGGCAGCCCGTTTCTGGGCCTGGTTGACGATCTCCGACGCCTGGACCTTGGAGTCGTGCATGATCTCCTTCGCACGCTTGCGCCCCAGCTCCTGCTCGTGGCGACCCCGCTCGGCAGCGGCGAGTCCCTCTGCAATCTTTGTCTTCCGATCCTGGAGCGCCTTGACGATAGGGCTCCAGACGTAGGTCATGGTGAACCAGACGAAGGCCGCAAATGCGATCATCTGACCGATCAATGTCAGGTTGAAATTCATCTCAGCGTCTCGCTGCGAAGGTGACAGACCGAAACGGCAAAGGGCCGAACTCCGGCTAGGCGGCGAACATCAGGTACAGCCCCATCGCGATCGCGATGACCGGCAGCGCATCCACCAAGCCCATCACGATGAAGAACTGAGTCCGCAACAACGGGATGAGCTCCGGCTGCCGGGCTGCCCCTTCCAGGAAACGCCCGCCAAGCACGCCGATGCCGACGCCGGCCCCGACCGCGCCCAGACCGAGCATGAGGCCCGCGCCGCTGAACTTGAGGGCAATTGCCAATGCTGCTGCGACTTCGAGATC
>JARRNE010000523.1:0-2974 GCA_037385305.1 Chromatiaceae bacterium
ACCGGCGGGATGTAGGCGGGCAGCGCCAGCAGATGCGCCTTCTCCATCGGATAGACCGCCTGCGGGCTCATCCCAAGGATGCGTTTTGGCTTGGCATTGGCGACCTGCTCACACCAGGCGCGGGCCTGGGCATTGATGTCCGCCCAGTCGGCGAAGGTGCGCCCGGCGAGGAAATTGTTCTCGACATAGGAGAACGGCCGCTCGATGCGTCCCTTGCGATCGGAATGGTTGATGGCATGGGCCATGAACTCAAAGCCGAACAGCTCGCCGAAGGCCTCCATCTCCGGGGCGATCAGGGCATGGGCACCGGAACCCCCGGCGAGGATGACGCTGGTGTTGTCGATGACACAGCGCCGGGCGGCCCCGTCGAAGAACTGCAGCGCCGCGCTCAGAAAGGCCTTGGCCTCGAAGCGGGTGAAGCGCGGGTAGTAGGCGATGAACAGCATCCGGCAGTAGGCCAAGATCAGGCTGGCACACTGGGCCTTGACCTTTTTCCCTCCCAGGAGGAGGTGGTGCGGCGAGGTGTCGTGCTGCATCTCCTCGCCGGGGCCAAAAGTGTAGGTGCCGCTGCGCTTTTTGGGGGTACGCAGATCGGTGTGCTCGCGGATCAACCGGGTCAGGGTGCTGTAGGCGATCTCGATGCCGTGTGCCTCGTTGAGGACTTCGCCGATGCGCACCGCATTGCCCTTGCAGTCGCGGTAGAGGTCCGGCAACAGTGCCACGATCGCTTGGATGCGGGGATCCTCCGCCGGCGTTTCCGGTCGCTCACGCTCGCGCAGTACCCGGCGCACCGTGTTGCGCGAGAGCTACAGCGCTCGGCTGATCACGCGCAGGGGCCGGCCCTGCGCCTTGAGCACCCGGATCGCCTGGCGCAGCTCCTCAGCGATCATGGCCGCCCACCGCCGCCAGGGCCTGCTCGAGGCGCTCAAACTGGGTCTTCGCCGGCGCGAAGGCCTGCGCGAGGCGCTCGCGCTCGGCGGCGTCCTGCCCCGGCGCGAACAGCGTCGTGACCTGCCCGCTCAGGCGCGCGAGGATCGCACCGACCACCCGCAGGTCGTGGTACCAGGCCCCCTCGGGACCGGCGGCCAGGCGCTTCTCGGCGGTCTCTTCCTCGCGGCTCTGCACCGCCCTGAGAAACAGTCCCGGGTTCTCCACCAGGCGTTGGCGTTGGGCCCGGGGGGCTTGCTCGTAGCGCTCGTAGAGGCGCTTGAGCTCCCGGGTCGAGAGGGGCTCCTGCGCGAGCTTCTCGAGCAAGGTACGGGCGTGCTCGGGGTTGGCGCGCGCCAAGGGCACCAGGATGCGGCTGGCCGCCCAGAGTGAAATCCGCCCCGCTCGGACCTGATCGAGCAGATCCTCGGGCAGGGCCTTGATCAGGCTCAAACGCCGGCTCACCCAGCTCACATCACGCCCGAGCTGCGCGGCAATCGCCTGCAGCGAATGGCGCCTGGCCAGCTCCTCGATCAGCGCCGCCTCCTCGATCGCCTCCCAGGCGCGATCCGGCGCGCGCGCCAGACAGACCATCAGCGCCTCGTCCACTGAGCGCTCCCAGGCGGCGACCCAGATCCGGTCCTGGCCGAGCTGTTGGAGTACCTCACGGCGCCGGTAACCGTCGATCAGGACCCAATGGCCCTCATTGTCCACCTCGGGCACGGCCACTGCCGGCACGAGTTGGCCCTGTCGCTCAATGGAGGCCTTCAAGCGCCCAAGCCGGGCGGGATCGTGCAGGCGCAGCGCCGCGAAGCGCGGAATCAGGGCGTGCAGGTCAAGGTGCAGGACGTTCTCCATGGCCCATACGCTACCCGCCCGACCGCCCTTTGCCCATCGAGTCCTCTCTTTGCAATCATCCCAAAATCGACCCTAACCCTCGGAAAGTACATGCATTTCCACTACGTACGCGTCCATCTTTGCAACCCCCCCGGCCATCACCGGAATAAGCCGGTAAGTCCCTGAGCGAAATGGCTTTTGTGAGCGGTACGCGTCCATGTTTGCAATCGGCGGCGGGGATGGACCCGTGCCCGCCGAACGCCGGCGGCGGTTCCTCGTGCGTTGTCGTTCGCGATTATGCGCGGCGTACTCGGGATGGGTTTGGCGGTAGCGGCGCCAGTAGTCAGGATGGCGCTCGCGCCAGCGCCGTTGCGCCGCCGCCTGGTTGGCCCGGTAGTCGGCATCGGTCTTGAGTTTCTGTCGCTGCCAGCGTCGCCGGCGCGTGCGCTGACACGCCCGGTTCGAGCAATACCGTTGCTGGGGAACGTTGCGCCGCGGCGCGAACAGGCAGCCGCAGGCCGCACACCGCCGCTTGGCCATGGCTCACCTCCTGGATCGAGTACCTCCTACCAGGAGATTCGCCGCTGAACTGGGAGCCGGCTATAGCGATCGCCGCTGACAGCTCCCAAGCCACCAACAGCCGCCCATGTGGTGAGAACGTCGAAAGCGGAATCGAACCGTCAACCGAGAGCAACTCCGCCAAACTTCGGTGGGTCCGTTTCGGTGAGCAGAGGCGGGTCAATTTCTGTGAGCGTCAAGGCATCGGCTATGGCGGCGGCTCGACGGCCGCGGCTGGCGCGATCTTCTTGACCTGATGGAGACCTATCGCCAGATCCACCGTGCCACAAAAGCGACAGGCGTTTCACCCTGGGGTCCGCCGCCGTGAGCGCGACCAAGGAGGCGGAGCTCACCACGGCGGTCCTTCTCTACGCCGTGCGCTGCCTCGCCGAAGGCGATCAGCATGCGCTGCGGGCGATGAGCTTCGGTGCCAAGGAGGTCGAGGCCATGCATACGCTGGACCTGACCGACCTGTACCGCGTTCACCGCCTGCAGGCCCACTGCCTGAGCATTCAGCTCGACCGGGACGTATTCTGGCAGCTGATCGCCTATCTGCGCCACGAGCGTGAGGCGGCAGCGCTGCAGCGGATCCTCATCCAGGCCGATGCCCCCTTCGAGATGATGCAGCGGCTGTTCGGGCTGAGCTCGCGTG
>JARRNE010000524.1:0-2967 GCA_037385305.1 Chromatiaceae bacterium
TTCGTCTCATGGGCGATCTTGTAGGCATCGATCACAAAGAAGCTCAGCCCCTTGTCGATGATCTGCTGCTGCATCCTGCGGGGCAGGTCGTCCCACACCTTGTCGGCCGGAGTGGGGGAGTTCAGGAGGAAGACACCGCCCTGCTTCGCTTTGTCCAGCATGTCGTAGCGGGTGAGGAAGGTGGGCTGATGGCAGGCGACGAAGCTCGCCTCGTCATCCTGGATCAGGTAGGTCGAGTGGATCGGCCTGGGCCCGAACCGCAGGTGCGAGACGGTGACGGCACCGGCCTTCTTGGAGTCGTACTCGAAGTAGCCCTGACCGTAGTTGTCCGTCTCCTCGGCGATGATCTTGATGGAGTTCTTGTTTGCGGACACGGTCCCGTCGGAGCCCAACCCGTAGAAGACGCATGCGGTGACTCCTTCAGCGGCATCCGGGCGGAAGCCCGGGTCCCAGTCGATGCTCGCGTGGGTCACGTCGTCGATGATGCCGACGGTGAAGGGGTTTCTCGGCTTGTCATTGGCGAGCTCGTGGAAGAGGCCCTCGACCATCGCGGGGGTGAACTCCTTGGAAGACAAGCCGTAACGCCCGCCGACCACGCGGGGCATCCGGGCCATGTTCCCTTCAGCCACCGCCTCGGCCAAGGCGCTGATCACATCCTTATAAAGGGGCTCGCCGTCCGCGCCCGGCTCCTTCGTGCGGTCGAGCACCGCAATCTTTTGGGTGGTGACCGGCAGCACGGTGAGCAGATAGGACGGATCGAACGGCCGGAAGAGCCGCACCTTGATCATGCCCACCTTCTCGCCGCGGGCGACCAGGTGCTCGACGGTCTCCTGGGCCGCCCCGATCCCCGAGCCCATGAGCATGATGACCCGCTCGGCATCCTCCGCACCCACATACTCGAAGAGCTTGTAGTGACGTCCGGTGAGCTCACCCAGCTTGTCCATGCAGCTCTGCACGATCCCGGGCAGCTTTTGGTAAAAGGGATTGACTGTCTCGCGGCCCTGGAAGTAGACGTCTGGGTTCTGGGACGTGCCGCGGATGATCGGGCGGTCGGGGTTGAGGGCACGTTGCCGGTGGGCCGTCACCAGGTCCTCGTCGATCATGGCGCGGATGGTTTCGACGGGCAGCCTTTCGATCTTGTCGACCTCGTGGGAGGTACGGAAGCCGTCGAAGAAGTGCAGCAGGGGCACGCGGCCCTGCAGAGTGGCCGCCTGGGCAATCAGGGCGAAGTCCATCACCTCCTGGACGGACGCGGAGCACAGCATGGCGTAGCCCGTGGCCCGGCAGCACATGACGTCGGCGTGGTCGCCGAAGATCGAAAGGGCCTGAGCTGCCAGAGATCTGGCCGAGACGTGCAGGACCGTCGGTGTGAGCTCGCCCGCGATCTTGTACATGTTCGGGATCATCAGCAGGAGTCCCTGCGACGCGGTGAATGTGGTGGACAGCGAGCCGCCCTGCAGCGCCCCGTGGACCGCACCGGCGGCGCCCGCCTCGCTCTGCATCTCGATGACATCGGGGACCGAGCCCCACAGATTCTCGACCTTCAGCGACGCCCACTCGTCCGCCCATTCCCCCATCGGAGATGCGGGGGTGATGGGGTAAATGGCGACGACCTCGTTTGTCATGTGGGCGATGTAGGCGGCGGCCTCATTGCCGTCGATGGTTGCTATTTGCTCTTGCGACATAGGTTCATTCCGGATGGCTGGGAAGAATCCGCCGGCTGGGCCGGCACGTTTAGAAGCTCCTTGGTGGCTGGGCCGAGGCCTGTCGCGCAATGTGGGTCGGACAGGCGGCCCGCCCTTACTATAGCTCGAAACGGGTTAGGCCGTGGTGACTTGGCGGTGACAGTGGGCGGCCCGGATCACGAGGGGGACCGGGCCTCCGGAATTGAGAAGCGGCGGGAATACACCATCACCCGTGGAGACCCGCGACATGGGCGAGGCGACGGCCAGGCAATGAGCGCAGTCATCAAAGAGCCGGCATTTCTGCTGAGGCAGATGCAGCATTCGGATGTCCCGGCCGTGATCGCGGTGGAGCGTGCCGCCTATCCGCATCCATGGACGGAGGCCATCTTCCGGGATTGCCTGCGGGTCGGGTACTGCTGCTGGGTGGCCCTGCATGGCACGAAGGCCGTCGGTCACGGCGTCATGCAGGTGGCAGCCGGCGAGACTCACATCCTCAACCTCTGTGTCGACCCGGATTGGCAGCGACAGCGGCTCGGCCGCAAGATCCTGCGTCGACTCCTCTCCATCGCCTGGACTCAGAACGCGGACACCGCGTTTCTCGAGGTCCGCGCCTCGAACCAGGCGGCCATCGGCCTCTATCAGTCGGAGGGATTCTGCGAGGTTGGTGTCCGTCGCGGCTATTATCCGGCCCTCAACGGCCGCGAGGACGCTATCATCATGGCGAGGTCGTTATAGGGCAGCCGACCCGATATACTGAGAGGTCCGCTACTTCTCCCCTACAACATATGGCCCAACTCGTCGAGCAACTCAACAGACGGCGCACATTTGCCATCATCTCGCACCCGGACGCCGGTAAGACCACCCTGACGGAGAAGCTCTTGCTGTTCGGCGGCGCCGTCCAGATGGCGGGGACGGTGAAGGCGCGCAAGGCCGCGCGCCATGCCACCTCCGACTGGATGGAGCTGGAGAAGGAGCGCGGGATCTCGGTCACTTCGTCCGTCATGCAGTTCCCCTACGGGGCCGCGGTCGTCAATCTGCTGGACACCCCGGGGCACGAGGACTTCTCGGAAGACACGTACCGCACCCTCACGGCGGTGGACTCGGCGTTGATGGTGATAGATGCCGCCAAGGGGGACGAGGCGCGGACCATCAAGCTGATGGAGGTCTGCCGCCCTGCCCGGTAGGCGTCCAGGTCCAGGGGATGGCTGGCGCCTCGCACCAGCTCCATCTCCTCGCGCAGCTCCTGCGCCTGCTCGCCCAGAAGCTCGTCCATGCGCGGGTT
>JARRNE010000525.1:0-2960 GCA_037385305.1 Chromatiaceae bacterium
ATGCGGAGAATTGAGCGCACGACGCGTTTCAAGCGCGACTACAAGCGGGAAACGAAAGGGACCCGTCGCACGACCCTGCAAGCTGACCTTCGATGGGTGCTGACTGCCCTGGCGCACGATGAAGTCTTGCCGGATCGTTATCGAGACCATGCACTGACGGGAGACTGGAGCGATCACCGCGACTGCCATATCAAGCCCGACTTGATCCTGATCTACCGAAAGCCGGACGCGGAGACCTTGCAGCTCGTCCGGCTCGGCTCCCACGCCGAACTGGGGCTGTGAGCGAGCTCAGCCGGTTGAATAGATGTGCTCTTTCGGCGAGGCTGGCCGGCACCTCAGTCATCCTCTTCAGAGCGGATAGCTCGGCAGAACGCCGCGCGCGAATCTCCGCACTGGGCTGCCCTGCATTGAACCTGTGTGCCAATGTCCGCAAGCATGGCACAAAATAAATCTGTCCCCGATTCTCTGTCCATGCCGAGCCGCTACCGGCGGAAATATGCAGACGATGCTTGGGGCGGGTTACTATGCGCCTTTCTTGCCAACCGAGCACGAGCGAGCTAGCCATGCCCGACTGGAAGGACCGCATCGCGGTAGACCCCGACATCCTTGTCGGAAAACCCGTTGTTCGCGGTACGAGGATCTCCGTGGAGCTGCTGATGGATCGTCTCGGCGACGGCTGGACCATGGAACAGATCCTCGAATCTTACCCGCGGCTAACGCGGGACGACGTGTTGGCCGCCATCCGCTTTGTAACCGAGGTCTTGCGCGAGGAGGAGTTTGTCGCGATCCATAAGGTCGGCGCATGAGGCCACGGTTGCTGCTGAACGAAAACGTTCCGCTGCCGAGTGCGAAGCTGTTGCGCGCCTCAGGCTGGGACGCACTGGCAATCGCCGACGGTTACTCCAGCATCGACGATGCGACCGTCATGCGATTGGCGCGCGAAGAATCCCGCTGGCTGATCACATCCGACCGCGATTACAGGCAAAAGGGGTCAGGTCTTGTTGCGTGCATTCGTTGGGAGTAGGCTTCCCACGCACGCCCCGGCGTCCCGCCGGCTAGACGACTCTTGGTCGCGTCGGGTGGTTCGGGCAGCAGCTGTGTGTGGCAAAGAGGTCTTGTCCCGTGCATCGATTCGGAGTAGGCGTCGCACATAGCGAGACCCCTGCGGATCGAGCTTGCCGGCGCGTTTGCCATGTTACGTTGCAGGGAGACGGGCGAGGCTGGGTCAGGCTTGCGATGTTGTATTTCGGTGCTCGGGTCGCTAGCCTTCGCGCCGCGTTCCGTGGAACGGCGGATCGCACGTCGCTGTTCGTCACCAACAACCGAACACTCCTACCCGATGTGGTCTCTTGCCGCCCGTGAAACCACCTCCCCGCATCGGCGACCTCGCATCTGGAGACTTTTCAGGCGCCCGATGTGCATCCGATCGCACTCCTCATGGATCGCCAGACCCGTGTCACCGCTGAGATCGCGACATGATACGCTATGATCCTCACGCTGAGTTTCAGATGGAGCGCCGCGGGATCACAAAGCAGCAAGTGGAAAACGTGTTGCGAGAATGGGACGAGACCGAAACCCATGGAGACAAGCGATCGTTTCTCAAATGTGATCCCGAACGCGGCAAGATGCTACGGGTCGTGGCACGCGACTCCGATCATCGGTACGTGATTACCGCCTACTACGACCGGAGGTTGCCATGCGAGTAAGGATCGATCAGCAGTCAGACGCCCTCTACATCGATCTTACTGGAAGGGAAATCGAGAGCAGCACCGAGGTCGCGGACGGCATTATTCTCGATTACGACAAGGATGGGCGTCTTGTCGGGATTGAGGTGCTGGATGCGTCCAAGAAGTCAGGGGATGTGGCCGCGTTACGGCATCTGGTGCTTGACGTGCCGGACGTAGCGGCCTGACGCTTCTGTTCGGGAGCAGGAGGCGGCCGCAGCGCTCTCAACGCCTTCACTTGAAACGTAGGACCTGGTGGAGGGGTCGGCTAGATGATTATCAGGTGTGAAAGTGAATGAGAAGCACAGGCGCGATTCTCAAATGCATTTTGCAAATCGATTGAGCTGAGATTCTGCTCCCTCTCGTCCCTAATCTATTGATCCTACGGGTGCATTTTGAAGGGAGTTCAAGAGGGAAGAGGGAGAATCGATGCTGGTTGAGCGCCGAGCGGAATCCGGACTTTCTGGGGAAGAGCAGAATTTCAGCTGGTCTTCCCTTGCAACGCCCATGGGGAATGCCTTGTCCGGTATTGTGCTCCCTCCTCGCGGTGCTGGTTTCGATTACCCGCAGCCGTTCCGCAGCCCGGACGTCAGGGTCCGTATTGTCCTGACCAGGGGAGGTTCGGGCAGCTATCCGGAGGGTTTCCGATGGCTGCTGACGACCCAAAGCGGAAAGTCCGCGTCGGCCGCCAAGAGGCAGCTCTTTGCCGCATAGCCGCCGCCCGGCTCTTGCCGTGCCCTTACCTCGACCCTAGCGGAAGCGGTCACTTCCCCCGGGGTCCCGGTGGCGCATAGATTCCGCGCATGGCTAACCTTCGCGTGAGTGAGCCGAATAGCCGCGATGCGTCGTAAAGCCGCCGCTCGCTTCTTGGGGCCAGGTCCGCTGTTCAAGACCGGTCGTCCATGAAGAACGACGGGGCCCCCTGGAGCCGTGCGCACCGATCGCGAAGGGGCGCTCAAGCCCCGGCGAAGGCAGTCTCGTACAAGGTGCGAACCGGATGCGGTCCGCCGTACGTGGCCGTGTAGACCTCGCCCAAGCTCTCGAGCACGACCGGAGCGCGAGCCGCTCGGTCTTCCTGTACCGGCCCGATGCCGGCAGGATGCGGCGGGGCCGATTGCGAACGGGAGCGGGTGTTACGGGAGCCGATAGAGGACCACCGACGGTGAAGAGTGCCCCTGACGATCCCCAATAGAGCGTGACAACAATGGGGCCCGAGGGCAGACTTGGATGGCGCGC
>JARRNE010000526.1:0-2949 GCA_037385305.1 Chromatiaceae bacterium
GATTTCCAGCTCGACAAAGCGATGGAAGGTCGAAAACGGCCAGTCGCGAACCCTCTGTACATAGCCGTGCTTGAGCGGGTTGATGTGGACGTAATCCACATGCGCCGCATAGTCCGCGTCCTCGCGGATCGCGTGCTCCCAGAACCGCCGTTGCCAGATGCCGCGTTCCTGCCGGCGTGCCCGGACGTCCGAGCGATGCTCGACAGCGTCCAACGTACGGGAGAAATGCTGCTTGATCGTCCGCCAGCGGTTCGCGAAATCGTCGTCGCCCTCCGGTAGTGTCCAGACGGTGTGGAGGTGGTCGGGGAGCACCACCCAGGCGTCGTTATGGAAGGGATAATGCCGGCGTACCCGGCGAACCGCGTCTCGGAGTGTAGCGATGTGCCGGACAAGCAGGTCATTCGGATAACGCTCAAGCAGATTCACGGTGAAGAAGTACGTCCCGCCTGGAATCCGGAGGCGACGGTAGTCGGGCATTGTGGGTGTTGCTCATGCAGTATCTACGATCGTGTCTTCACGTCGTGCCCGCCAGCGTGTAGGGCGAAATAGCGCAGCGTATTGCGCCGCATGCCGAGCACCCGGCATTGCGTTGGCCCCGATCGTGTCGCCAGGCCCGACGAGGAAGTCGTGTGGCAACCCATAAGCAGATTGGTGGCGAAGAAGCACCCATGGCCGAGAATGCGGAGGCGGCGGTAATCTTGCGTCACGGTTGTTGCTCATTGATCATGGGCAGTCGGGGCTTCCATGCGGCGCAATACGCTTCGCTATTGCGCCCTACATGAGCTTGGCGTTCTTGGCGCCTGGGCGGTCGAAGCTCGCCTCACTGACACGCCTCGCAATCCGGATCCAAAATCGAGCACGCGTTTGGCTCTTCTGCTCCATTGCCGTTTCCCTTCGCACTGCCGTTTGATTTGAACCACTGGTAGCTCCCGCCGACGGCGCTGAGCTTGTTCGCCCTGGAGGTGTCGTCGAGGGTGGACTTCTCCACGTGAGTGGCACCCATGGAGCGGAGGTAGTAGGTGGTCTTGAGGCCGCGGACCCAGGCGAGCTTGTAGAGGTTGTCGAGCTTCTTGCCGCTCGGCTCCCGCATGTAGAGGTTGAGGCTTTGGGCCTGATCGAGCCATTTCTGGCGGCGGGAGGCGGCCTCGACGAGCCAGCGGGGGTCGACCTCGAAGGCGGTGGCGTAGAGATCCTTGAGCTCCTGCGGGATGCGGTCGATGGCCTGGACGGAGCCGTCGAAGTACTTCAGATCGTTCACCATGACCGCATCCCACAGGCCCTGGTCCTTCAGGTCCTTGACAAGGTACGGGTTCACCACCGTGAACTCCCCGGACAGATTGGATTTGACGAACAGGTTCTGGTAGGTCGGCTCGATGGACTGGCTGACGCCGGCGATGTTGGAGATGGTCGCGGTCGGGGCGATCGCCATGCAGTTGGAGTTGCGCATGCCGGCCGTGCGCACCCGCCCGCGCAGGCTGTCCCAGTCGAGGGTGCTGCCCCTGTCCATCTGCAGGTAACCGCCGCGGCCCTCGGCGAGCCGTACGATGGAGTCGATGGGGAGCATGCCCTGACTCCAGAGGGAGCCCTCGAAGCTGGGGTATCGCCCGCGTTCCTCCGCGAGGTCCGTGGAGGCGTGAATTGCGAAGTAGCTCACCGCCTCCATGGAGGTGTCGGCGAACCGGACTGCCTCCTCGCTCGCATAGGGGATGCGCAGCTTGTAGAGGGCGTCCTGAAAGCCCATGATGCCGAGCCCCACCGGGCGGTGGCGGAGGTTCGACTTGCGGGCCTGGGGTACGTTGTAGAAGTTGTAGTCGATGACGTTGTCCAGCATCCGCATGGCGGTGGACACCGTCTTCTGTAGCTTCTGGAGGTCAAGCCCCCGCTCGCCGACGTGGGCTGCCAGGTTCACCGACCCCAGGTTGCACACGGCGATCTCCTGGTTGTTGGTATGCAGGGTGATCTCGGTGCAGAGGTTGGAGCTGTGCACCATGCCCACGTGCTGGTTGGTGTAGCGCAGGTTGCAGGGATCCTTGAACGCCATCCAGGGATGGCCGGTCTCGAAGAGCATGGAGAGCATCCGGCGCCAGAGGTCCACGGCCTTGATCCGCTTGCTCACCTTGAGGTCGCCGCGCGCCGCGCGGTCTTCGTAAGCAGTGTATGCTGCCTCGAATGCACGGCCGGTGAGGTCGTGCAGGTCGGCGGTCTCGTCCGGGGAGAAGAGGGTCCAGTCCTTGTCCTCCGCGACCCGCTTCATGAAGAGATCCGGCACCCAGTGGGCCGTGTTCATGTCGTGGGTGCGGCGGCGGTCGTCGCCCGTGTTCTTGCGGAGATCCAGAAACTCCTCGATGTCGATGTGCCAGGTCTCCAGGTAGGCGCAGACGGCGCCCTTGCGCTTGCCGCCGTTGTGGACGATGGCCGCGGCGGTCATGTAGGTCTCGTCGCCCTCTACCTTCAGGTCGTGCACCACGGGCACCGGCTTGATAGGCGTGACTGACTTAACGCGCGTGAACACGCAGTTGCCGAGCCGAAACCAGTTGTGCTTTGTGACGGCCGGCACGCCAACCAGGTCCGCGATCTGAGGATCGGCAGGAATGCGCAGGTCAAACGCGCGGATGGTGCCGGTGAAGGCAACTACGGAGCCGTCGCTGCGGGTGCCTTGGTGGTCATTCCCCCGCTCCCGGTACTGGCCTGCGGCCGGAATGCCGAGGCGGAGAAGCTGGTAACGGAGTCCCTCGGCAAGCGGCGCCGCAGTGGATGTGAAGTAGATTTCCTTTCCTCGGCTGATGCCGCCGTCGGTCTCCAGCAGCCCTCGGATCAGGGCCCGCGTCTGGTTGTGCGGCAGGTGGCTGAAGCGTCGGGCAATGTGTTTGTTCCCCTCGGCGTCGTACAGGTCCTGGTGAGTGAAGGGGAGGTGGGCCAGCTCCTGTCCGACGTAACGACCGGTTGTCG
>JARRNE010000527.1:0-2948 GCA_037385305.1 Chromatiaceae bacterium
GATCGTCCCGCCAGATGAGACGATAACGGTCCGGCACCGTGGCCGGGTCCCCCCGCCACTCGAAGATGTCGCTCCCCTCCAGCCGGTACATGGCGTGGCCCCCTTCGGCGATGGTCACCTGCTCGGCGCGGGGGAGCAGGGCCCGCACCAGTGCCTGCCCGTGCTCGATATGCCTTCCGAGGACCGCGAAGGGGTCCCGATGTCTGGCCTCGACGATCTGCTGCAGCTCCGGGGACAGTCTGAGATTGCTCATCCAGCGACACCTCTTCCTGGTTTGGTCTTGATTGCTCGGTCCTGGCGCCAGCGATGATGGCGCTCAGAGGTTAAGAATTTGAGCATAAACGGAAATTATAGAGGAGTTCCTCACCTCCCGGAAAGGCGGATGAGGAGCCTCGCGTTGCGCGGCGAAGATTGCACCGCGATCATGGGGTTATTATGCCCATCTCGCACGGGCATTGCGCTGTCAGTCATCGGGGTCGGCAGGGGAATGCCGACCGGCGCTCCTGGAGGGGCAGCGCGGCTCGTATCGGTTGTCCTCGAATCGCCACCAAGGGTCTCCTCAGTGCGCCTTGTCCATGAACGAAAGGCGATCCCGGAATCGGGAAAGACCCAACTAGAACAGTATAGAATGCGCGGACAGCAGGCCTTCGTCAGATTCTTCGGAGCCCATCCATGGCCGACCCTACGCTGCCCGGCCCCGATATGCGAGTCGCCCGTCAGGAGCATCCGGTTGCGGAACCCGGGCGCGCTGCCGCCCTGCTGAAGAGCATCCCGGACGATTCCGCCGCCCTGGCCCGCCTGCGCGGGCGGCACGTCATCTCGTCGGCCGATTTCGACGCCCCGCTGCTGAGGCAGGTCATGCGCCTCGCCGCCCGCTACGAGGTCGGGGAGCTGCAGGGTACCCACCCCATGGGCTCCAAGGTCCTCAGCAACCTTTTCATGGACCGTTCCCAATGTCCGGGACGGCTCGCCTTCAACGCGGCCTGGCTGCGGCTCGGCGGGAGTCTGCTCGACTTCGAGGGTACCGTGGAGCAGATCATGGGCCGACGCTACGCGCCGGAGGAGATCGCCGAGCTCTGCAGCAGCTACGCCGACGTTGTGGTACTGCGCACCGGCGACAGCGAGACCTACGACATGCTGCCGCGGTTTCGGCTCCCGGTGATCAACGCCGGGGACGGGACCCGCGACTACCCCGCCCACGGGATGGCGGATCTGTACACGCTGTTCAAGTGGCGTCCCGCCCTGCTGGCGGAGGATCCGCCGGCAGATCAGCGTCTCACGGTCGCCATCATCGGCGATCCCTCGCGCACCCGCACCATCCGGAGCTTTCTGCGGATGCTTGCCTATTTCCCGAAGGCGGTGGAGCGGGTGGTTATCATGCAGCGGCTGGAGCACGCCTTCGCCGCCGGGCAGCGGGAGGAGCTGGAGGCCGCCGGCCTCCGCATCCAAATCATCGGTGATCTGCTCCCCACCGCGACCGACATGGAGCTGGCCCGCAAGCTCATCCCCGAAGTGGACCTGATGTACGTCCACCCCCTCCAGGTTGTCCATGTGTCGCGTCTGCGGATCCTGGAGTCGATCGCCCTGTTCAAGCCGGAGGCGATGGTGCTGAGTCCTGACATGCAGAACGAGGAGGCGGCCCACCTCCTCAACGATTCGCCCCACAACGGCTACTTCCCCCAGGTCCGGGGCTCCGTGTTCGTGCGCATGGCGGTGTTCGCGGCGGTCGTCGGCTAGCGGGCATCGGCGCTCCCGCATGCAGCTCGGCGTCGACGTCCTGCTGAAGAGCACGGACCGGCTTGCGCGCTTGCGGGGGCGGCGGGTCGCGTTGCTGGGGCACGCCGCCTCCCTGACGCGGCAAGGCCGACACTCGCTGGATGCGCTGGCGGCATGCGGCGAGGTGCGACTCACCGCCGCCTTCGGCCCCCAGCATGGGATGCGGGGGGACAAGCAGGACAACATGGTGGAGTCGGAGGACTTCGTCGACCCCCGACACGGCATTCCCGTCTTCAGCCTCTACGGCGAGGTGCGCCGTCCCAGCCGGGCCATGTTGGACACGTTCGATGTCCTGCTGGTCGACCTCCAGGACATAGGCACCCGTATCTACACGTATGTAACGACCCTGACCTACATGCTCGAGGCCTGCGCCCGGCAGGGAAAGTCCGTCTGGGTCCTGGACCGGCCCAATCCGGCGGGACGGCCGGTGGAGGGCAGCCTCCTGGAGGATGGGTGGGAGAGCTTCGTGGGTGCCGCGCCGCTCATCATGCGCCATGGCCTGACCCTCGGGGAGCTGGCCCGATGGCTCGCAGACCAGAAGGGAGTCGACCTGGATCTCCAGCTCGTGCCGATGGCCGACTACCGGCCTGAGGAAGGTCCCGGGTTTGGCTGGCCCCTCCAGGAGCTCTCCTGGGTGAATCCGAGCCCGAACGCCTCCAGCCTCAACATGGCACGCTGCTTTCCCGGGACCGTACTACTTGAAGGCACGACCCTGTCCGAGGGACGTGGAACCACCAACGCCCTGGAGCTTGCGGGGGCGCCCGACATCGACTTCGGGCGGATTCTGCAGCGCATGTCAGGTTTGCGTGCCGACTGGCTGGAGGGCTGCCGACTCCGGCCCTGCTGGTTCGAGCCCACCTTCCACAAGCACGCCGGCCTGCTGTGCGCCGGTGTCCAGATCCATACCGACAACTACTGGTACGGGCACCACCGCTTCCGTCCCTACCGGGTCGTCGCCCTCCTGCTGAAGGCGGTGCGTCTCGAGTACCCGGACTACCAGATCTGGCGGGTCTTCCCCTACGAGTACGAGACGGAGCGTCTGGCGATCGATCTCCTGAGCGGCGGGACCTTCCTGCGCAGCTGGGTGGATGACCCCGAGGCCGACCCGGAGGATTTGGAGGCCATGCTGCGGGCGGACGAGGTCAGGTGGCAGGAGGAGCGGGAGCGGTATC
>JARRNE010000528.1:0-2940 GCA_037385305.1 Chromatiaceae bacterium
CTGGGCTAGCAGGCTCTGGATCTCCTCGGCCGCGAAGATGTACGGGACGGGACGGCGGTGCCGGCGACAAAATTGCCGCTCGGGCGGAATCTCATGGCGGGGATCCTCGGCATGAGCAAAGCGGGCAAACCGGATCACGATGCTGAGCCGCTCGGCGCGCTGCGCTTCGGACGGTGTTCGCGCCGCCCACCTGATCGCCGTCTGCGCCACGACGTGGTCCTCACCGCGGGTCGTGGCAAAGTGGGCAAACTCACGTAGATACCGCTCCACGTCTCGGAGCTTGTAACCCGCTGCCCGCCGCACGGCCAGATAGGTGTCCACCGCCGGCATCAACATGGGGTCACCTCCGGCCATGGCAGGGCCACCTGCTGGAGCAAGTCGCGGTCAACCTTGGCATAGATGACCGTCGTCTCCAGCGAGGCATGGCGCAACACCTCGCCGATGGTCTCCAACGAAGCGCCCTGGCGCAGCAGGGTGGTCGCTGCCGAGTGGCGAAAGAGATGGGCGCCGAAGAAGGGCGCATCGATACCCGCACGGCGCAGCGCCCGCGCGGCCGTTTGGGTGATGGTGGGCCGCGAGAGCGCTCGCAGCGGGGCAACGGTGCGGATAAAGACCCGATCGCTGGTAACCGGCGGACGGCTATGCTCGAGATAATCCAGGAGCGCGTCGCCCACCTCCTGGGGCAATGGCAAGCGCGCCTTGCGCTGATATTTCCCCTGGACATCCACGGCGGCGTTCTGCCAGTCGAGATCGCCCAAACGCAGGGCGGCGACCTCGCTCGCGCGCAGACCCAGACGCGCCAATAGGAGGATGACGGCCCGATCGCGCACCCCCAAGGGGGTGGCGGAATCGCACGCGCTGATCACCCGCTCGATCGCCTCGGCGGGCAGGTAGCGCGGCAACGTGGAGAGTCGCCAGGCGGCGATCGTGGGAATCGCCGCATCCAGCCCCTGCTCGCAACGCCCGGTCGCGATCAGAAAACGCAACCACATGCGCACCGCCGCAACCACGTTCTGGGCGCTGTGGGGATTACTCCGCCGGGTCCGCTCCAAGACAAAGTCGCGCAAGCGTTTTGCCGTGTAGTGCGCGACTTGTTCGCCCAGCCGCTCCAACAGGTCCAGGAGGATCGGTTGATAGCTGGCGAGCGTTGGCTCAGAGATCCCTCGTTGCGTGACCATCCAGTCCCGGAATTCGCCGAGCAACGCCGGTTGGGAGACTCGAGGCGAAACTGCGGTGGCGGTCGGAACCATACCGCGCGCTTGAAGAAAGCCGAGGAAGTGCCGAGCACCAAGAAATCGAACCGTGTAGGCACCGTGCCGGTCGCGCAGCTGGCCCTGTCGGGCCAGGTGGCGGCCAAAAGCGCCGAGGACGCTGTCAAGCCCTGTCGATTCCAGAGATCGGTGGGTGAATTCGCCCAACAAGGGGGTCAACCGGACGCCGGAAAGCTGTGCGGCGCTTCGCGGTAGCGTGGGTAACGGCGCCGGTTACCGACGGCGTTCGACGTCCCCATTGTCGAGCATTTCAAGGCGCTCGCCGGAGAGCGCGGCTACCGGACGCTGATTAATGACGCACTGCGGCGCATGATCGAATGGGAGCACCTGGAGGCCGACCTCCGCCGCATCATCCGGGAAGAGATTCGCGCTGCCGATAGCTAATCGCTTTCTACCAGACATGGCAAGCGCCGGTTCCTTGTGGGTGGTCAACCCTTACCGAGCGGGATTCTCACCCGCCGGGGTCCTCGCCGCCATGTCACGCCAAGCTCCGCTTGACGATCCCAAGCGAACAGGCTTTCCTGGCGCACCGAGAGCTGCCCCCGATCCTCCCTTTCCGCGCCGTCCCGGTTGCTGCACGTGCCACAAGGTTATAACATTGTTAGCGCCCTAACGAGTGCAATATCGGAACGCATCATGAAATCCACCATCCGCCAGATCGGCAATTCACGCGGCATCATCATTCCCGCACCGCTGCTCGCGGCGTGCGAAATTCGGGAAGAGATCGAGCTCACGGTCGAAAACGGCCGTCTGATCATCACGCCGATCAAACCCGCGCGCACTGGATGGTTCGACACCACTGGCCAGGAACCCGACGTGGACGCCTGGGAGGGGTACGTCGAAACCGAGAATGAGCAGGAAGATTGGGAATGGTGAAGCGCGGCGAGGTCTATTGGGTCAATCTCGATCCGACGACCGGCACGGAGATACGCAAGACCCGACCGGCTTTGGTGATCTCTCCCGATGACATGAACGCCGCGCTCCCGCGCGTCATCGTCGCGCCTCTCACCAGCAAGGGCCGGCCACTGGCCTATCGGCCGGAAGTGAAATTTTGCGGCAAAAAGGCCCGCATACTGTTGGATCAGATACGTTGCATCGACAAGGCAAGGCTCGGCGGAAAGCTCGGCGAGATCGACGCAGCGCGATGGCATAGTGTTCTGCTGGAAATGCTCGCGTAGGTATCCCATCGCAAGCGCGAATCCCGAATGATCAGCGACGCTTCCGAGTCCCCCACGACCTCGCAGGCCTTTTCCGCATCCTCAATTGAAAAGCGGTGCGTAATGAGCGGCTTCACGTCCGGCCGCCCGTCCGCCATCATGTCGAGCACCACCTCGAAGTTGCGCTGCTCGGTCGAGCGCACGAAGCCGACCGGATAGTCGTGCCCGCCCTCCTCGTAGGCGGGATCGTAGCGCCCAGGCCCGTAGAGCAGGACACCTGAAAGGTGAGCCCCTTCTCGTAGAAGTCCGCGCGCGAGAGCTCGAGCCCCAGCTCCCGCGCCATCGACGAAGGGGTGATTGCGCAGGATTCCCGCGTTATAAGCCGCTGCCAGCTGCGGCATGCTGGGGTCGGACAGGCATGCGGCTGTCTCGGGCGCGCTGTCGCCGAGTCCAGCAGGCCACGATCACGGAGTCTGGGTGGTCCCTCGAAGTCGGACAACAACCGGTCGTGC
>JARRNE010000529.1:0-4766 GCA_037385305.1 Chromatiaceae bacterium
GCTTTCGCCTATGAGGAACCGCATGAGCATCACCATCTACCACAATCCCCGCTGCAGCAAGTCGCGGGCGGCTCTCAGCCTGCTGCGGGAACAGGGCATCGAGCCCGAGATCGTCGAGTATCTCAAGGAGCCGCCGGATGTTGCGACCCTGGGACGACTGCTGGATATGCTGGGCCTGGAGCCCCGGGACCTGATCCGGAAGAAAGAGCCGGACTACAAGGCGAACAACTTGGACAACCCGGCCCTTACCCGGGAGCAGCTCGTCGCTGCGATGGTCGCCCACCCCAAGCTCATCGAGCGTCCCATCGTCGTCAAGGGCGAGAAAGCGATCCTGGGGCGCCCGCCCGAGTCCGTCCTCGAGCTGGTTTGATCCCATGGGTTACATCCTCGTCCTCTATTACAGCCGTTTCGGCGCGACCGCCGAGATGGCCCGCCTGATTGCCCGCGGCGTCGAAGAGATCCCCGGTATGGAGGCCCGGCTGCGCACCGTGCCTGCGGTCTCCACGGTTTGCGAGGCCACGGACGACAGCATCCCGCCGGCCGGCCCGCCTTACGCGGATACGGAGGATCTGCGCCACTGCGCGGGTCTCGCCCTCGGAAGCCCTACCCGCTTCGGCAACATGGCCGCACCTCTCAAGTACTTTCTGGACGGCACCGGCCCCCTGTGGATGCCTGGGGCGCTCGTGGGGAAGCCCGCCGCCGTCTTCACCTCCACGGCCAGCCTCCACGGCGGTCAGGAAGCCACCCTGCTCTCCATGATGCTGCCCCTGCTGCACCACGGCATGCTGGTGCTCGGCCTGCCCTACAGTGAGACGGACTTGCTGCGCACGGCCACGGGCGGCACCCCCTACGGCCCGTCTCACCTGGCAGGGAGCGAGAGCAACCGCCCCCTGAGCGACGAGGAGAAACGGCTCTGCCACGCCCTCGGGAAACGCCTGGCGAGCACCGCAGCGGCGCTGGGCAAATGACGGAGCGCGGCCGGCGGCATGCTCAGCTGCCACTGCCCGTCCAGCTGCGCCCGGAGGCAAACTTCTCGGAATACCTCCCGGGCCCCAACAGTGAGGCCGTAGCAGCAGTTGCCGCCTGGGTCGCGGGACTGGGCGAGCCCTTCATCTACCTCTTCGGCCCGCCCGGCACCGGCAAGACCCACCTTTTGCACGCCGCCTGCCATCAGGCGAGCCGGACCGGGAAATCGATCGTTTACGTCCCTCTGGGAGAGCCCGGGCTCTCCCCCTCGGTGCTGACGGACCTCGAAGCCGCCCAGCTGATCGCCTTGGACGATGTCCACGCGGTGGCAGGTGACCAGGCGTGGGAGCTTGGGCTGTTCGACCTCTTCAACAGGGTGCGCGCTGCCCGCCGGTGCCTCCTCGTCAGCGGGCAGGCAGCTATCTCCGACCTGGCCCTGGGACTTGCCGATCTGCGCTCCCGCCTGGGCTGGGGACCCGGCTACCGGCTACGTCCCCTGGGGGAGAAGGAGTGCGAGCAGTTGCTCCGTGAGGCGGCGCAGCGGCGGGGGCTGCAGATCAGCCCTGACCTTTCGAGCTACATCATGCGCCGGTGCCGGCGGGACCCCGGCGCCCTGCTCGATCTGCTGAATCGCCTCGACGAGAAGAGCCTGCGGGAGAAACGGCGGCCGACGGTCCATCTGGTCCGGGAGCTGATCGAGCCACCCGGCTGATTCGCGAGCCTTCTCCATCAATCCCTGTGCCACCCCTTTGCCGCCGCCTTGCGGGACCAGATCCAAACGTATTGCGATCCGCTCACAATGACGGTCGCGAGGCACGACCAGACCAGAAAGCTCAGGATACGCGGCGCGATGGGCATTGGCCCCGCGTCCGCGACCACCAGCACGACGAGCAGGATCTGAAGCAGGGTGTTGACCTTGCTCATCAGGGTTGGCGCCGCTTCCAGTTGCTCGACGCCGTAGTGCGGCCAGCGGATCGAGGATGCCCCCGAGCGGGCTCTGCCAACCGTACTGCTTGGCCAGGAAACCATCCAGCCCATCAGACAAGCCGGCCACCGCGAACAGCACCAGCGCCCAGCCGAACTGCCGCTGCAACAGCAGGAAAACAACCGGGATGACCGCGAGCAGGCGCAGCAAGCTGATGGCGTTTGGGATGTCCCTCGCTTTCACGTTTGCGCCACCAAGAACTCGAATCCTATCAATCAGCCGATCTCCTAGACCCCAACCTCCGAGGGGTGAGCACGCGGTACTGCGTATACACGACGCCGGGCAAGCGGTCGTTGGAAGACCGAAGACCCGCGTGTGCCGCGGAGGCCCTGGCGGCTGCCGGATTCCGCCCCTCCGCCGAAGATTATCGTAAGTACCGGCCCCATTGGCCAACTGCTAGAATTGCAGGCGCACAATCGCAATAGTCTCATCCCTATCCGGCCGCTGGGATTCGAGAGCGCCGGCCAACCGTCCCATACCGGAGCGCCCGGAGCCGGCCGTGGCAGAGCATTCGAACCCCGACCGCCATCCATACCTCTGCTGCCGCGACGCAGGTGTCGATGAGGAGGCCAGCGCCCTCATAGGAGGAATCGCCAAGGGCTGCGAGCTCGCCGGCTGTGCCCTCACAGGAGGTGAGCCAGCCGAGATGGCCGGCATGTACTCGGAGGGCGGCGACGGGTGACGTCCGCAAGCTCCCGACTGCCTCTGGTGGTGCTGATCTCCGGCAGCGGAAGCAATCTCCAGGCCCTGATCGACGCCGCCCGGCACAACCTGCCGGTGGAAATCCGCGCCGTGATCAGCAACGAAGCAGACGCCTTCGGGCTGGAACGGGCCCGCCAGGCGGGGATCGAGGCCCGGGTCTTGAGCCACCGCGGGTTCGCGAGCCGGGAGGCCTATGACCAAGCCCTCGTCGAGCTGATTGACGGGCTCGACCCGGGGCTGGTGGTCCTGGCTGGCTTCATGCGCATCCTTACCCCCGCCTTCGTTGCCCGCTACCGTGGCCGCATGCTCAACATCCACCCATCCCTGCTACCCAAGCTCCGCGGTCTGCACACCCACAGGCGAGCCCTGGAAGCGGGCGAGACGATTCATGGGGCCAGCGTTCACTTCGTCACCGAAGAGCTGGACGGGGGCCCGGTGGTCCTGCAGGCCCGGGTGCCGGTGGAGGCCGGCGACGATCCGGAGCGACTTGCCGCCCGGGTGCTGAGGGAGGAGCACCGCATCTACCCCACCGTGGTACGCTGGTTTGCGGAGGGTAGATTGTGTCTGGACGAGAACGGCAGACCGCGCCTCGATGGGCGCCACCTCGCCCATCCGCTCGTCCTGGGCGAGCTGCCCCCTTCGCAACTCGCCTGAAAGGGCCCGCCTGAGCCGGCGGTCTACTTCTTCTTCGCGGCCTCGCTGCTCGCTCCCTCTGTCGCCGGCGACATCGCCTTGCGGAACATATCCCAGGATGCCAGGGTACTCGAGAGGTAAGGCTGGAAGAGCTTCAGGGGGTCGTACCCCTCCGCCCCGTCGGCGATCCGAGCCCGGATATCGTCCATGAGCTGACGATGAAACGCCTCAACGTCCGGGAGGCCGAAAAGCTTCCGTACCTCGTCCGGGCTGATGTCGATGTCGATCTTCACATTCATGTGCGGCCTCCCGAGGCGGTATGAGATTTGACAGAAATCGCCTCAGTGCCGGCTTGATCTTGGCGGTGGCTGCACCGCCGCTGCAGGCTCTTCCACCGCCAGCCCACGGCGGACGCGGCGGCCGATGAGCACACAGGCGCGCTCGAACGCCTTCTGCGCCTCCCGGGCGTTCCATTCCCACTCCATCGCAGGCGCAATCGCGAGCATCTGCCAATGGCCGGTGGTGAGGACATTGTCGATCCGGACCTCGACCGTCCAGTCGTGCCAGACGGTCTCGGGATCCTCATCCTCGTAGAACTCCTGTTCCGCCAGCCGCACATAGTGGCCGGCGGCGTCGTCCATGGAGACCAGATCGGACAGCAGCAGCTTGTCGTCGATGCAGCTGGCCCATCCCGTGTGGACTGCCGACGCAGTGTCCATGAGGGCATGGATCAGCAGGCGCGGGGTGAGCTTGATGTGCAGCGGGCTGTCCCAGTCGGGGTCCGCGGCGTCTTGTTCTTCGATCATGCGGGAGATTCGTCACTCGGCACTGATTGACTCTTAAGCTTGAGATATGCGGCCCAGGAGGCAATGATCCTAGAAAGCGGGGCGAGTCGCCAGCCATCCGTCACTTCCGACACATGGTACGCCGATTTCTGTCAAGTCTTATGCCGTCTTGGTTGTCCTTTCGCCCGCCTTCGGCGTCGCGCCGCCAGTCACAGAGCCCGGCTATGCTCCCGGCGTCGCTCCTTGAAGGCGAACGAAAAACCGGCGCAATCCGGTATGAGATCGTCCGGCAATCGCCTAACGGCTATGGCGCCAGCTACCCGGGAGACTGTAACAATCGATGAAGGTCGCCGTAATATCCGATGTCCAGGGCAATCTGCCTGCCCTGGAGACCGCCGTGGAGCACATCCTCTCCTGGCGCCCCGAGCTGGTCGTGATGGCTGGCGACCTCATCAACCGGGGGCCGAGCAGTCTGGGCTGCCTTGAGCAATTCGACGGCCTGCGCCACGCGGAAGGCTGGCTGCCCGTCAAGGGAAACCACGAGGACTGGGTGTTGCGGTGCGGCCGGGAGGCACCCACCGACGCCCTCGATGCCGACATGCGTCGCTTCGCGGACTGGACCTACCGGCAGATCTCGCCAGCGCAGGAGAAGCTGGACGGCTGGCCGGATCACTTGAGCTTCCATGGCACGGACG
>JARRNE010000530.1:0-3769 GCA_037385305.1 Chromatiaceae bacterium
CTGGCTGCCGGCAGCTATCAGTTCGGCTACCGGATGGGCACCGAGAGCTGCACGCAGGACGTGCAGATCGATCGCGGCGGCAATTTTGTGTTCGCGCTTGGATCGGGCTGCAATATTGCGCTCGAGAGTCAATAACCAGCAAGCAGGACAAGAGTGATGTCAGACGTCGAAAAGGTTGAGCTGGCGCGTTATCAGCGGGAGATCGTGGAGGATTTCCGGCACATGGTGAACAAGTACTGCCGCATCATGGAGTGGATGTGCCCGACGTGGACGAGAAGAAGGCCAGGGCGCTGATCGTCCAGGCGTTGAAGGCATCCCTCGCCGAGGTGGAAGCCGAGGGATAGCGGGCAGCCGGCAACCGCCGTCAATCGGCGGTGGAACTCCGCGCCATTTCAACGCGCTCGGAACGCGCCGCTGTGACAGGAAGCGCGGCGCCACCGCGAGGCGACCGGGCCGTCCGGCCCTCCTCACTTCGGGAACATGAGCTGGATCTGCGCTCGCAGCTGCCAGGTCGGACCGTCTTCGGGCCGCACCGCGTTGTAATCTGAGCCGGCACGCTAATGAGATTGGCGATCCAAGATGATGCAGGCGGCGCCCGGCCTCAGTCGCGCAAGATCCCGACCGCCAGCGCCAGCATACGCCAACGGCCTTCCCATTGAAGGCTCAACCTGGGCGACCCAGCGTCAGGATGGCGATCCGATGCCCGAGAGTTCCGGTCGGGTGCGCCACGCGGAGCAGGCCGGATCTTGTCAGCACCTATGGATTGGAGGACGACGGTGCTATCCCTTCTTTTCGTTGGCGAGGGCCTTTTCGGCGATCTCTTCGTAGAGATGGATCACTTCCGCACAGAATTTATGCCATTCGGGGTGTCGATCTATCAGCCGTTTGCTCAGCTGGGCATCGAGCGTCACTCGTTGCATGAATTGGGAATCCGACTCGCTGAGTACGCCACCGTCGTCGACCTTTCGCTTAAGCTCGAGCAATCGTGGCAGTCTCTGCTTCTCGAAGCGCTTTATCAGCGCATAGATAACCGCAACCTCGTTTCCTGATTCTGCCATGCTGGTCCGGGTAATTCGCCCGTGGATTAAGCGGGTAGATCGGTGCGGCAGGTACCGCGTCCGTTCCTGCCGGGGGATAAGCGGTGCGGTCTCATGCGCTCCACCGCTGCGAGTATAGGAAATGCCGGCAAGCCTGGGGCTGGGTTACAAACACGTAAGGACAAGCAGCAGATCAGGGCTCTGCTGAAAGATCCAGAAGTTCCAAAGCTTGACCCTTGACCATGTTAGTAAAGAATACCCATTTTGGACAGAGGAGGAATGACTTGTCAAAAAACCGCGAGCTCAAGCGCCGGCGCAAGCGGCAAAAACGGCGTAGTGTACGCGAGGCGACGCCGGCGCTTCAGCGCGTCCGGGACCGAAATGGCCCGGTCGTGAGCGCTCAAACCATGTGGCGAACGATGCATGTGGATTTCAGCGTACAGGAAGAGTTGGTCGCGACCGCGCTGAGGGTTCAACCATCGCTTTGGCAACGCGATGCAGAGAAGATCAAACGCATCGAGCAGGTGTCCGATGTTGAGGCCGTGCTGGATCTCGCGCCGACGGCGACGGGCATGGCTGATTATGCCTGGCTGAAACGCATGCGCGGATTCGGACCGAGCGGTGCCGATGCCATCGCCGAGCGGCTCACCGGCGGCTGGCTCGGTAAATTTCCGAAGGCACAAACTGGCATCCAGGAGCGCTGCATCGGGGCACTGCGTTGGTGTGACAATGAAAACGCCGATGCGCTGATGCGTTGCTGGGACGCATTCGACGACTACGGACGCAGTCTAGGCTGCATCCTGGTGGGCTTGCTGGACGTGCGCCCAGAGGCGGACCGGCTCTGGAAGAACTTTCAGAGGGTCCGCACGCAGCCGAATCTATACTTCGTCGGCCCCTTGTGGGGCTTGATCGATGTGCAAGATCCGCGCGCCGCCGATGCGTTGGCTGAGCTCATCGCCGAGCGACGCACCTTCTACGAACTCTACGGATTCATCTCGCGCGCCGGTGATGCTCGCTTCATCGTGCCACTGGTAGAGGAAGTCCTCAAGAAATCCGAGCAGACGTCGGCCGATGCCATGTGGGCATTGACGGGAGTCGCGCATCGCCTCGGTCGGGACGGACTGCTTCGTCTGCTGAGCGACGGCGCAGGCGACGCGACCCGTGCACAGGTGGAAACGTTCGTCGATCGGATACTCCGCTACGACCAGGACGCTGTCGAGCGGTACTTTGAGACCCTGTACGCGCGAACCTCGAGCAGGGAAGTCGTTTAGTCCCCCCGTCCCAGCTGGCCTGATCACGATGGGTTTCGTTCCTCCACCCATCTACAACCTATTGAAATTCAGTAGGATGGGTAGAGCGCAGCGAAAACCATCGGCCTCGGAGCGCGGGAGGGGGCTGACCGGTTACTGAGGAGGTCGCTGGACCAGGCCGACGGCCTGACACGACGCCATTGACGGCATTCCAGGTGCCTGTCACCGCCGCGTCGCAGCTCGGCGCACGTCATCTGCCCTGCGCTATTCCTTTAGGACGCAGCGGTTTGAATTGCTTTTCAGCGCGGTGTCGGCAGGTTTTCCCCTAGGGTGTCAGGGGGGGCACAGGTAGATCAGCGCGCACGGTTTTGATGGTGCCAGACCAAGCCTCTGGCAGGAGAGGGGATCAAGGCCGCTTGAAGGAAGCACGGATCAATTTCCCTCTTCCGCCCCTAACGCCTTTCAATGTCTTGCTTGCATTGCGTTCACCCAGCCCGTCTCCGAGTAGATCACTGCTGCCTGAACAGGCAGCGGGCGGGGGCCTTCGCCCATGGCTACGACGCCGGCGACGCCGCCCTCATCGGCTCCGGTGCCGCCCCCGTCTACGGGGCGCCCGCGAAGCCCCGGGCCATCTACTACCGGGGTGGCCATCGATCGAGGAAGGCCCGGCTTTGGCGGTCAGTCTCAGCGTCACCGCTCTGGTAGCGGCTTTTCCAGCGCAGCGGCCGCATGCCGGAATCCTCCTCGATCGTCTTCGGAGCCTGAACACCCGCCGGCTACCTGGCGCGCCGGCGTTCAGCAGCAGTTTACTCTATCCCTTGCGCACAGAAACCGTCCCGGAAAGGACCTTTGTTGATCAATGACAGATCATTGCACCAATTCCGTTTAAATGGCAGCGGTTATTCGGGCTGTTTACTATATAACTGCCGATCCAGTTTTGGCGCATTTGGGTACCATTATTCCTGCTGGTTGGGTGGTGTCCGTGCCTGCCGTGCCTTTGCCAGCCGCGATGGCCACCCCGGTAGTAGATGGCCCGGGGCTTCGCGGGCGCCCCGTAGACGGGGGCGGCACCGGAGCCGATGAGGGCGGCGTCGCCGGCGTCGTAGCCATGGGCGAAGGCCCCCGCCGCGCAGATGCCGAGCGCAGCGATCCATCTTCTCATGTCGTCACCTCGTCCGATGTATTGGGTGGCGCGATTCTATACCGCGGGTGCTGAACGAGGACTGAACGGGCGCTCACGATCGCCCGGCGATGGTGGGTGCCTCGGCGGGCGAGCGAGGCAGTTGAGAGGGTGGGTTGACAGTGGCGCGTTGGCGTGACGTTGGGTAGTGGCCATCAGGTCGGCTTTTTGGGGGGTCGGCTTCGATCTGGGCTTCTCTCGGCGCTATTGGCGTTTGCCGGGGATGTCGTCGAAGTTACCGGGAACAGCAAAGTCCCCGGCGACTGCCCGGTGGTTCTGTAAGGGCGGGTCGGCGGCCCCTG
>JARRNE010000531.1:0-2925 GCA_037385305.1 Chromatiaceae bacterium
CAGCGCTGACGCATGACTTGGCCCGAGACGTCCGCCCGCGGCGTGGAACAACGCTCTGAGATGCCGTGGCGCGGCGCAAGGACCCATACGCAGGAATGGCGGCGTGAGCGGAGAGGCAGGAGAGGCGCTTTTTGCGTCGAGAGGACGCACGTGGGCCTTGGCGCGGGCCACTCGTTCGGCAGAGCCTTGTCGTATCGCGCGGTGGTTGGCGCGTCAGATGAGCCGTAGCTGTGGGTTCGGATTCAACTGCCGGTAGAGGTGTTGAGGATCCAGCCAAGGGTGTCGCAAGCTCTCGCGCAGGTACCTGATGAACGCGCGCACGCCCTCTTGGAGCACGAACACGTAAAGCGACTCACTGAATTGCGCCAGGGTATTGAGCGCGTGTCCGAGGTGCATCAGGAAGTGGTAGCCCTTCATGGCGTTCCAGTCCGTTGAGAAGAGGTGCTCGTACTGGTAGCCGTGGTGCTTCTCCACGAGGATCATCTCCTCGATCGACCAGCGGTGTCGGGCCCCCAAGTTGCAGCGCAGGTGCAGATTGCTCTTGTTCAGTGGCTCGCTGGAGAGCCAGGCATGGCGGGAGCGTTTCTCCACGGTGTTGCCATCTGCGTCGACCTCCTGCCAGCGCTCTTCGCACACGACGAGGTGGACGATCTGTTTGTTGCGCTGGTTCTTGCCGAAGCGATACTCGATGGCGTTGACCCACTGGAAATGCTGATATCGGTTGCCCCAGGTCATGTCGGCCTGCTGGTCGGGTTCGAGTTGTCGCAGCCCCTCGTACTCCTCCCACACGCTTGGTAGGGCATCGTCCTTCAGGACGGCCATGAACTGCCAGCGGTTGGCGCGACAGGTCTGCATGACCGGACCGTTCGGATAGAGGCCGTCGAGCAGGAGTAGAATGGGGAGCTTGGGGAAGGCCGCCTTGATCCGCTTGGCCAGACGGTGGAAGGCCTTGAGCTCGCAGTCTTGCTTGCCGGTATCGGTATCGCCCTCGGCATAGTTCAGGAACTCACTCATCAACGGCAGGGTGAGCCCGTTGGGGAAGGCGAGGCTCGCCTCCAAGATGTACACGTAGTACTGCGTGTACTCCTTGTCGGTGCCGGCGTTGCTGCGTCGCTGCAGCCACTCCTGGCTGATCTGTTCACGGCGCGCCACCTTCTGCGTACCGTCGATGGCGATGGGGTAGCAGCCATCGATCAGCCAACGCTCGAATTTCTTGTTGCGCACCAGCCGCCGGATCATCTGTACATGGGCCTCTTGCAGGGCTTCCACCTCGATGTCGCAGAGGATGCGGTTCAGCGTATCTTGGTGCGGAAGGCTTTCCATCTCCGGGAAGAGCGCGCGCAGGTGGCCAAGCAGAACCGGCCCGGTCAGCTCTCGGTTGGCTTCACGGCGTGAGGCGCTCTGCAGCACGAAGCACAGAATGCCGTAGAGCAGGACCATCGTCAGCTGGTGCGTGATCTTCTTGGGGTTACGGGGGTCCTTGATCTTCGCGAGCGACGCCAACAAAGCGGGGAGTTGCGCTCTGATCGCGTCGAGGAAATTCCCGACTACTTCCTCGCGTTCCGCCTGCTCCTCGGCCAAGCTCGCGTGCGGGCAGATCCGGTTCGAGGCCGAGGGGTTTGTCGCCCGCCCAAGGCCCTCAGCCAGCTCCTTCTCGCGCAGTGCGGCCTGCGCTTTACGCCGGCGCTTGCGGTGCTCCTTGATCTCGGCCTGGGTGCGCTTCTTGCGGGGCGAAGGTGTAGACGGACCTCGGGCGCTCATTCCGGCCCCCAGCCCGGTCGCGGGTCGGACTGCAGAAGGGTGCGGAAATCGCGCACCAATGGACGCACGAACACCAGCTTGCGGCTGCTCTTGTAGGTGTGGCCCGCGAGCTTGAGGCCGCTGCCGCTGCTCTGGCCAATCGGCGTCCAGCCTGCTGCCCGATAGCAGATCCCACGATGGTGCCGCGGATCCACGAAGGTCTCCATCAGCACCGGACGGTAACCCCAGCGCACAAACCAGTCCTCGCGAACCTGGCGGACCAGCTGGCCCAGCACATGACTCGCCAGGTCCGACACGTGAACCCACGGCAACAGCAAGAACCGGCTGTTGTTGATGACGTACGGCAGGTTGCTCAGACGCTGCGGGGCAGACCAGCCGATCCATTCATCCCGACAGCGCAGCGCGCGGGCACCACTGGCCACCAGCAGGCAACCCAGAAGCCCGCGAGGCGACCGGATGTCATAGCGCAGCGAGCGACCAAACGGCGCTTTGTAGCCAAGCGGGTGGTAGCGGCCCACCGTCGCGTTCCAGCGGGCCACCTCCTGCGGGTCCACGACACCTTCGATGACCACGGGCCGAACATCTTCAAGAACACAACGCAGCTCTGCCTCCGGGGCTGGAACCTCCCGGGATGACTGCGCATGAGACCGGCGCAGTTTGCCTCGCGACTGCTCCTGCTTGGCCGCCAGATCGACGAAGCCTCCTCGCTGCAGTCGCTCGAGAACTTTGCGGCAGGCTCGTACCTGGGCCTTGCCGCCGACACCGTACCATCCCCAGTGCTCGCAGAGCGTCAGCTCCAACTCATGGCGGCTCAATCCTCGGCACATCCGGGCGACTTGCTGAATGTGGCGAATCTCTTCGGGGCCGACGGTGCGTCCACACGCGCTCAGAATCGTTGGTAGCTCTTCGGGCATCTCCTGACCTCGCTGTCCTTAGATGGCACCAATGCCACGCTACTCTCTCATATCCGCGATTGCGGGTCTACCCCTCTTGTGCGACAAAAAATATCGGGCTGTGCTCTTACTGCGCGAAATGGTGTCACTTCTCTACATGTGCGTCAGTGCTGGTGGCATGCTCCTCGTTTGGGTAGTAACTATTCGGTGTACCCTTGCGCGGTCAATCAAGGGTTAACAGTCGCCTGAAGTCAGGATCTAGGGGATAGAG
>JARRNE010000532.1:0-3831 GCA_037385305.1 Chromatiaceae bacterium
GGGTGATCAAGGACAAGAGTACTCAAGGGCAATGGGTTCTGGTCTCCCAGACCCAGCAGACGATCGCCGGGGCGCACCAGCGGGTGGAAGTCCTCCGGGGCGAGCTTGCGAAGCAGAAGGAGGTCGCCGCACATTTCACGAACAGCTTTGCGGAGTACAAAGGTCTCGAGAGCGAGCTGGACCGCTTCCAAAAGATGTACAGCCAAGCGGAGTCCCAGGTGGTCGACATGGAGGTGCGGGCTAGCGGCAAGTATCCCCCCGTGGACGTCATCGAAAAGGCATACCCGCCGGGAACGCCTTTTTATCCCCACTATTGGCGGGACGCCCTCCTGATATTGGTGGGAGCGGCCCTGCTGGCCCTCATCGCCGTGTGGGTGCTGGAGTATCTGACCCGGAGACCGCGCGACGACGAGGAGCTGATCCCGGTCACCGGCGTCCGCGTCTATTCCGGAGGCCGCGCGCTGGCCATCCCGGAGTCCAGCTTCGCTGGCCTAACTGGCGGTCAGCAGGTTCCCGCGATCACCGAGGCCCAGGCGCCAACCCTGCCAACATTGCTGCCGCGGGAGCCGCTTCCAGCAGAGGTCGCGGCGCTTTGGGATCTGGCGGAGCCGCCCCAGCGTGAGCTCATGGCATTGCTCCTGTGCGGCGTGGGCCCCGAGGAGTGCGCCCTGCTCAGTGCCGAGGATTTCCTTCTGGACGACAGCAGCCTGCGGCTTCCCGGCAAGGCGCCCCGCAAGATCGACCTTCCTCCCGCGGCACGCAAGCTCTTCTCGGAGCATGCGCCGGTCCCCCTTTGGGCCGATGCCGAAAGTCCGGCAGCCAGCGTTGCCGAGCTCGCGGGCCGAATCCCCCTGCTGGCGAGCGATGCCGGGGTGGCCCAGCCTCAGGAGATGACCGCTGACGCCCTTCGGCACGGCTACCTTGCTTTTCTTGTGCGCCAGGGGGCCCGCCTTACCGAGCTCGAGCGGATTGTCGGCTCCGTGCCTGACAATCACCTGAAGGCTTACGCTGCCCTCTCGCCCGCCGGTCCGGGGAAACGGCTCGACGCGGTGGAGCGGGTCTATCCGGCGTTGCGGTGAGGCCGGCAGCCTCCAGCCGACTTACCGGTTGAACCGCAGAGACGCGGAGGTCGCGGAGCAGAATTGCGCAGAGGCTTTCCCGTTGTTGACCGAACCCGCCCGGCTTTTGTCAAATCGCTTCCCGCTTCCTCTATGGCCTGCACCGCAGCCGGTCCAGCCGCAGCCGCTGGCGCTCGTCGAACAGGCGTCGCGAGCCGATCCAGACGGCTGCCACACTTCCAAGCCCGGTCCCCGCGGAGATCAGGAACATGATCATGAGCTGGTACTTGGCGGCCTCCAACGGCGGACTCCCCGCCAGGATCTGACCCGTCATCATACCCGGGAGGCTCACGATCCCCGCCGCGGCCATGGCGTTAACGATCGGGATGAGTCCGGAGCGCAGGGCGTCACGGCGGATGTCCGCAATCGCCGCCGGCCAGTCTGCCCCCAGGAGGAGCCGTGCCTCGATGCGGCCGCGGGCCTCCGAAGCGCTTCGGGTGAGGCTGTCCAGGGCGATGGCGATACCGCTCATGGTGTTGCCGAGCAGCATCCCGAGCAGCGGGATGGAGTACTGGGGCTGGTACCAGGGCTTCACCCCGATGATAACGGTGAGAGCGAGGATCAGGACGCTGAAGGAGGACGTGAACATGGAGATGATCCCGATCCCCATTCCCCACCAGCCGCTGTACCGCCGCTTCTGTCGCGCCATCACCTCCCAGCCGGCGACCAGTAGCATCACCAGGGCGAGGAGACTGATGAAGGGGAGGCTGATCCGGGCGAAGAGGCCCTCCAACACCAGCCCGATCAGCATCAGCTGCACCGCGCTGCGGGTCGCCGCGATCAGCACGCGTCGCTCGACACCGAGCCGAAGGCGCCAGGAGAGAAATGCGAGCAGCAGCACCAGGCCGGCGGCCAAGGCCAGGTCCCAAGGGGTGAGGACAATCAGGCTCACGCCTCGGGCACCAGCCGGCGGTCGCGGATGACAAGCGAGCGCCCGCCGATACGCCGGCGCTGCTCCGGATCGTGGCTGACCCATAGCACGGCCGCCGCGTGCTCAACGCGGTAGTCCGCGATGACGCCCTCCACCCGCTCCCGGTTTGTGGGATCGAGATTGGCGGTGGCCTCGTCGAGGAGCAAAGCCTCGGGTCGGTTCACGAGCAGCCGCGCCAAAGCAAGGCGTTGCCGTTCACCTGTGGACAGCCGCGACACCGACCATCCGACCACCTCGGGGCCGAATCCGAGACGCTCGAGCAGCCCGGACTGAACCGTCAAACCCTTGGCATCGATCCCAAAATGAAAGTGATCGCTTACTTGTTCCGCCCACCAATGGGCCTCGGCGGGCAACAGCCCCACGCGGCTGCGCCACTCCGGCGCGGGGATGGAGGAGCGCTCGGTGCCGTCCAGCCAGACCTTGCCCGGCTGGGGATCCAGGTCGGCGATGGCCCGCAGGAGCAGACTCTTGCCGGATCCAGAAGGCCCGGAAAGGAAGACGACTTCGCCGCCGGCAACCTCCAGGTCCACGGACTCCAGGACACGCGGCTGGACCCGGGAAAGCCGCAGGGCGGCCATCAAACCCGGCGAAAAATGAGGTCTCGAACCTCGTGGCCGAGACGCTGGCCACGCTGCTCGAACTTGGTCAGCGGACGATCCTGTGGGCGGCGCGAGAAGCGTCCGATGCCCGCCCCGTTCGTAAACAGGTTCGGCACCGCCTCCAGCGCTTGCAGCATCTCCTGCGCATAGGGCTCCCAATCAGTGGCCGCATGAAAGACGCCTCCGGGGCGGATCACCCGACCGAGCAGGCGGACGAGGCGCGGGCGCAAGATGCGGCGTTTGTGGTGCTTCTTCTTGGGCCAGGGGTCTGGGAAGAGCAGATGGCCGATGCCTGGCGGATGCACCTCCACTCCCAGGAAGTTGTCCGCGGGACGGCGCTCCGCCAGCTCCGCGAGGGTCTCCCCGTTGCCGAAGCCGATCTCGAGGAAGCCCGGGTGGTGGTTGCCGAACAAGGCCGCGAGGTCCAGCAGGCTGCCCCGCTCCCAATCGACCCCGTACCGGGGCCAGAGCTCCCGAAAGGCCCGCTCCTGTGCCGCCGTAAGGCGGCCGCCCCGGACGACATAACTGCGTACGGCCCGCCGGACCCGTTCGTTTCCCGAGCGCACGAGGTGGGATAACAAAAAGTAGCCTAGAGGCGCGGAAGCATCCTCCCCGACATGGAGAGACACCGGCCTCGGGGACATCCTATCGCCCTGAGCAGCTACCTTTCTGGATTACCCCAGGGCGGCCTAGAGCTAGAAAAAGAGTCCCTCCACCGGCGAAGAGGCGGATGCGAAGCGCTTCGGAGCCATCCGGCCCGCGAGAAATGCTTCGCGCCCGGCCTCGATGGCCTTGCGCATGGCACCGGCCATAAGTACGGGGTCCCTTGCCGCGGCGATGGCCGTGTTCATGAGCACCCCGTCGCACCCGAGCTCCATCGCGGCAGCGGCGTCCGATGCGGTCCCCACGCCCGCGTCCACCAGGATGGGAGCCTTGGCGTTCTCGACGATGGTAAGGATGTTGAGCCGATTGCGGATGCCTAGGCCGGAGCCTATAGGGGCGGCGAGGGGCATCACGGCGCAGCAGCCAAGCTCCTCCAGCCGCTTGGCGATTACCGGGTCGTCATTCGTGTAAACCATGACATCGAACCCGTCCCGGATGAGCTCCTCCGCGGCCTCCAGAGTGGCGATGACGTCCGGGAAGAGGGTCTTCTCGTCGCCCAGGACCTCGAGCTTCACCAGGT
>JARRNE010000533.1:0-2923 GCA_037385305.1 Chromatiaceae bacterium
AACGGACCTTGGGGTGGAATATCTATTCGGTCACACCGGAGGCGCGGTTATACCTTTACATGTGGAGCTCAATAAGCGGATGCTGCGCAAGCAGCCGACCCCTCGGTTCATACTCTGTCGGCAGGAAGGGGGGGCGGGGCACGCCGCGGAAGGCTATGCCCGCGTCAGCGGCGGGGTGGGGGTCGCCATGGCCACTTCCGGGCCGGGGGCGACCAATCTGGCGACGCCAATTGCCGACGCTTACAAGGACTCGGTTCCTACGGTCTTCGTGACGGGGCAGGTGCCGAGCTTTGCGATCGGGACCGACGCCTTCCAGGAGGTGGACACCATTGGCGTCACGCGGGCCATCTCGAAGCACAACTACCTGGTGAAGGACGTACGCGACCTGGAGTGGGTCCTGCGCGAGGCGTTCACATTGGCACAGTCGGGAAGACCCGGGCCTGTCCTGGTGGACATCTGCAAGGATGCACAGCTTGCACGCCTCGGCGAGGGGAATCCTCCCCGCAAGCGTCACCGAAACTCGGTGCCATTCAAGGCCGCCAACGCGGACGCGATCCTCGGCGCCCTCACCGAGGCCGAGCGTCCCGTCGTCAAGGTGGGTGGCGGAATCATTCACGCGGAAGCGGCGGATCGCCTGCGCCGGTTTGTGGAGCGTTTCGACACGCCGGTCACGACTACCTTCAATGCCCTCGGCGCCATTCCCTTCGAGCACAGTCTCAACCTGGGGATGCCGGGCATGCACGGCAGCATTCCGGCGAACTACGCCCTGCGCGAGGCGGATCTGATCCTCACCCTGGGCGCCCGGTTCGACGATCGCGTCGCGGTCAAGGGCTTCGCTGCGGGCAAGCGCATCGCACATGTGGACATAGACCCCTCCGAGATCGATAAGATGGTCAAGACCGACATGTACTTGATCGCGGAGCTCGGCGAATTCCTCGATTACGCCTTGACGTCCGGCCGCAGCGCTCAGCACCCAGCCTGGGGCGCGCAGGTCGCGGCATGGCGCGAGCAGATGCCGAAACCCTATGCCCAGGCGGACTACATCAAGCCGCAAGCGGTCATCGAGGCCATCTCTCAACTCACCCAGGGCGATGCCACTCTCGTAACCGGCGTCGGTCAGCACCAGATGTGGGCGGCGCAGTACTACCGATTCGCCCGGCCGCGCCAATGGGTGAGCTCGGGGGGTCTGGGGACGATGGGTTTTGGTCTCCCTGCGGCCATCGGCGCCTGGTTCGCCAACCCATCCAAGCCGGTGGTCCTGGTCGACGGCGACGGCAGCTTCCAGATGAACATCCAGGAGCTGGCGACTGTGGTCGCCAATCGCATTCCCTTGAAGATGTTCGTGCTCAACAACAGTTTTCTCGGCATGGTCCGCCAGTGGGAAGACATGATGGACGGCGGGCATCACTACGAGACCTGCCTTGCCCGCAATGCCGAGTGCGATCCGGGGTGCACGGACCTGGATCAGACATGCCGGCGTCAGCTCCCCAACCTGACCGGGCTGCATTTCGTCTACCCCCGCCTTAAGACCATGCGGATTCGTCAGCCGGAGACGCTGCTCGATTCCGTCCGTGGGGTTCTCCATGAGCCGGGTCCGGTGCTCGCCGATGTCTGGATTGACAAAGCCGAGAACGTGCTGCCTATGGTGCGCCCCGGGCACACCTTGGAGGAGATGATCGAGTCCTAGCACCGGTCAATTGGAAAGCCGCTCGACAGTGCGCAGCGAAGTCAATGCAGCGCCCAGAGCGGGTCCGCCGTTCATCGTGGGGAGCTGCCGCGGATGACCCGAGGTCAGCTCCTCGATAAGCCAAAGCGAGGTGGAAGGTGAATTTCCAGGATCAAGACGAGAGCGATCGTCGGGACGACCCGCAACCCCAGGCTGAGCAACCGGCTGGCGAGACCGGGTCGAGTGCACAGCAACCAACGAACGGGTCGCCGCCCGAAGCGGAGGCTGATCGACCCTCGGACCCGGCGCCTTCCCTCGAGCAGCTGGTACTGGTCCTGCGTGACCAGCTCGCCGACCTCAGGTTCAAGATTGATGCCTTCCCGCACGGAGCGAGCGCGGGCCCCGGCGCACCGCAGGTCGCGGCGATCCGCGGCGAGCTGTCGGCGCACGGTGACCAGCTGGCCCGGCTGGCGGCCGGGCTTGCAGAGCAGCAGGAGGACCTGGCCCGGCGGGAGGAGGCCCTGGTGGGGCGAATCGCGGACCTGGACGATGACCGCCGCGCCTCAGCCAACATGTTGCAGCGGGGCTGGGAGTCCTACCGGGCGGACGTCGAGGCCCGCGTGCGGCGCGGGTCCAGACAAACGGTCATGGGACTTGTCGTTCTCGCCCTGCTCTTTCTTGGGGGCCTGTTCCTTGTGTACCGGCAGGTCGGTCTGGACCGTGCTCCTTTGGCGCACGAGGTCGCCGCGATGAAGCTGGCCCTCACTCGCGGCGCACAAGGAGGTAACCTCGACTCGCTGATGGAAGGAAAGCTGAAACAGCTCGCTGCGACCGTCAGAGACATTTCCGACTCGCTCAAGGGGCCAGCTCAGCCGCAGCAGGACCTCATGACAGCCCTCGCCAAGGAACGCGCAGACCGATCCAAGGCCGAGGCACGGCTGACGGATGCGCTCCACTCCCTGGAGGCCCGGCAGCGGGCGCTGTCAGCGCGAATCGCGTCCGCCGCGACCGTAACACCTGCCGAGGGCAAGACGCATCAGACCGCCAACAGCCCCCAGGGGGCGACAGAGTCCAGCGGGGCCGGCTCGGCGTCGGCCGACCGCTCCCCGCAGCCCGCGGTTGCGCAGCCCTCGGCGCCTGCCGCTGCCGGCCCAGAGTCGCCGACTAAACCGCTGGCCCCCAAAACGGGGACTGATGTCGCCGCTGGCCACCCACCCCTTCACCACCCGGCGAAGGGCGCTGGTGCGGTCGAGGGGC
>JARRNE010000534.1:0-2922 GCA_037385305.1 Chromatiaceae bacterium
GTCAAGATGTACACGCTGGGCTCGGGCTTCGTGCCGCCCGGCTTCCACGCCGGTGGTCTGCGCTATCACGGGATGGCGCCCCAGATCAGCCATCTGACGAAGCTCGGCCTCATCAAGCCGCGGTCCTACAATCAGCTGGAATGTTTCGCCGCCGGCATCCAGTTCGCCAAGGCCGAAGGGATCATTCCCGCCCCTGAGGCGAACCACGCGGTGAGGGCCGCCATTCACGAAGCAGACAAGTGCCGCGAGTCGGGCGCGGCCAAGACCATCCTGTTCAACCTCTGTGGCCACGGCCACTTCGACATGCAGGCCTACACCGACTACCTCGCCGGCAAGCTCAAGGACCTGGATTACGACGAGAGCGAGGTCGCCATGGCGCTCGCTGGGCTGCCGTCCGTCGGCTGATCAGCTGTTACTGGCGGAGCGGCGCCCTGTTCGCCGGGGCGCCCGCTGTTGTCGCCCACATTATCGTCCCGGGAGGAGGTATCCGTACATGCCCCGTCGATTGGCTCTGCAACATTGAGGGGCACGTCAAGGGGACAGGCTGGATAGCGCCCACCGGCAGTATATTCCGCCGAATTCTCTCAGAATAATCGGCGCCGGACCTGCCGGATTCCATCACCGCTCCCATCGCTGACATCAGGACGGTCAACGCCACGTCATGCGCTGTCTTGCGAACGACGCGGAGTTCCATAGGTCGCCGGCTTGAAGCGCAGAGCCGTTATCCGCTGTTGACGCGGGCGAGAACGGCGCATTTGCATTGCTAAGGGCTAGCGAGGCTTCGCCTCAGACCGACGAGGCATGAGGTGGTCTGCGGTGTGCGGCGGCCCCGGTTGAGCGACGGGAGGCTATGCTCCCAGTGTAGCCGCGCGCAGCGGCGTGTGGCTCGTGGCCAAGATGTCAACCGGGGCCTGCGATCATGGTAAACCAAACCGTCGCCGAGTTGCTGCAAGACCATGTCACCCTGGACCTCGAAGGGATCGACCGGCTGTATCTGAACCTGTATCAGCCGCGGCTGCAGACCGGCGGCGGGGTCGCCAACTTCTTCAAGGTTCATCGCGGAGCCAAGGTCGCCTCGACGGTGCTGATGGCCCCGCTCAGTCGGGACTTCGTCAAGGCGATCCACGCCTTTGCCAAACGCGAAGGGGTCAACATCGTCCCCTTCCTCAAGGGGCAACGCAAAGACGAGGTCACCCGCGAACGGCTGAAGGACTTTTCCCGCCCGGAGGGGGTGTTGTACATCGGCACCGCGCAGGAGCGTTTCGCCAGCTTCCGCATGATCAAGAAGCGCAACGTCCAAACCGGCCAGGCTTACCCCTGGTTCACCCGTGGGACGGTGATGTGCAACCACTACTACTTCTACCTGGTCGATGAGGACCTTGGTCCTCTGTTCATCAAGTTCTGCTCTTACTTCCCCTACACCGCGCGGGTCTGCCTCAACGGTCATGAGTACGTCAAACGGCAGTTGGCCAAGGAGGGGATTGCCTTTGAGGCCCTCGACAACGGGCTGCTCGCCTGTGCCGATCCGGCCCGCGCACAACAGATCTTGAATGACCTGACCGAAGACAAGATCGTTGCCGTGGTGAGCAAGTGGCTGGTCCGCTTGCCCGATCCTTTCACGCCGGAGGACCATGCGGCCGGCTACAACTTTCAACTCTCCATCCTGCAAGCGGAGTTCTCCCGCACCCAGGTGTTCGACCGGCCGCTGTCCGGGCGCCATCTGTTTGAGGAAGTCATCCGCGAGAACCTCGACCTGGGACGGCCGGAGAAGGTCAGCTTGATCTTCAATCGGAGAATCACCAAACGCACGCCGGGCACCTTCCACACCCGCGTCATGACCCAAGGGGTTATCCCTTCGCTGCATGTCAGCTACAAAGCCTCCAAGATCAAGCAGTACTTCAAGGAAAGTCGGGCCCTGCGCACCGAGACCACGATCAACAACACCCATGACTTCGGCATCGGACGAAATCTCAACAACCTGCCCGCCCTGCGGGCCATCGGCTTTGCCGCCAACCGTCGGTTGCTCGAAGTTGAGACCATCGCCCAGGATTGTCTCCTGGCCGAGGCGGTGTTCGATCAGGTCACCCAACCGCAGGTGGTCGCCGGCCAGCGCGCCGCCGGGCTGCACTTCGACGATCCGCGGGTGCTGGCGCTATTCACCGCACTGTGCCTGTTCCTCACCCAGCCGGAAGGGTTCCGCCATGCCAGCCTGCGCGACTGGATGGCGCAGGCACTCGGGGTGCCGCTCGCTGCCTACTCAGGCGGACGCATGACCTATGATCTGCGGCGACTGCGGCTGCACGGCCTGATCGAACGGATTCCACAAAGCCACCGCTACCGGGTCACGGGCCTGGGACTGCGGGTCGCTCTATTCTTCACCAAGGTGCACAGTCGCATCCTGCGCCCAGGTTTGTCCCAACTGTTCGACGGCTGCCACAAGGCGCCCAACCGGCCCATTGCCACCGCCATGAACCGACTGCAGCAGGCGTTTGCGGACCTGTTCGATCAAGCGAAACTGGCACCCGCCCAAATTTGACTCACGCGCGCAGAAAGTTTGTCCTCAAGGAATCCTAGCGCCTCGAGTGCCTGCTTGACTGCCTCGGCCGGCTTCTTCGAAAGCCCCAGATTCGTCTCGGCACGGCCGGCATTGTCGGTGTGGCCTTAGATGTGCCCATTCAGCTCCGGATGCTGAATCAGAAGCTCGGCGATCCGCTGTAATCTCGGCGCCCCACCGGGGGAAAGCGCGGCCTGGCTCGGGGTAAAGGTCAGATCCGATTCCGCCAGCCTCAACAGGATGCCGTGCTCGGTCTGGCGCCCGCCGAGGGCGATCAGCTGCGCGTAGAGATCGCGCAGGCGCGCCTCAGCCGCTCCGCTCGCCTTCTGGACCACCTGCCGGTCGACTTCGGCCTGCTGGCGCACTGC
>JARRNE010000535.1:0-2921 GCA_037385305.1 Chromatiaceae bacterium
GGGTCGGAAAAGGACCATCCGCCGGAAGCAGCATCGCCACCGATGCCCGCGTTATCCCCGGTCGCCACGAGCAACGCAGAAGACGCTGATGAAATCGGCGTCGCCTGCGTGGCAGGACACCCCGCCATTGCCCGCGCCTCCAGGCAGGTGAAAATGAAGGCAACCGGAAACCATGCTTTTCCGATGCCGTGCGCTGAGAAGTCCAGTATGAATTTATTCAGCGCTTCTTTAAGACGCGCCTCGGCGAGCGCTTTCGCGAGAGCGACAACCTGGTCGCGCGACTCAACCTGCCCAACATGCGATACGACCCGGAGCAGCGAGCGAGGAGTCGCTGCTGGAATGGTCGGAGCGCGTACTGACCGCCACTCGGCTTGAGGATGTCTTCCGCTGATTCCGACTGTGAGCGGCGCGGTATCCTGATTTCGCGGAAGCGCGGCTCGAATCCAGTCCGCTCCCTTCCGGCCCAACTCGCGGCCGGCCGTGGCGACCCTTCCTTCAACCACTTCTCCCAGCGGGAAACCGCGCTGAGCGGAGCGCTGATCGATCGGGACTCCTCGCGGCGAGAGCCTTGAAAAGGGTGATCAGGCCCCAGGCTCAGCGGGGCGGAGACGTTGCCGGGGCCAGGGAGCTTGGGAGGATCGCGACCGCAGGCCGCTCCTACGGGATGGGCGCTCTTGTAGAGCGACCTGCGGTCGCGACCCGGGCCTCGCGCGAGCCGAATGCCAGACGCCGGAGCGACGTACTTAATGACAATGAACGGCAACGCTTGGGAAGCACTGACGACGCCGAACTCCCCGGGGCGATCGTTTTGCAGCCCCAACGCGAATACGCCGATGAGGCCAACACCAAGAGCACCTTTGCCGAGCGCTTCCGGGAGGAAGGGCGCGCCCAGGGCGTGCAGCAGGGTGTGCAACAGGGTATGCAGCGGGGTGAGGCCGCGGTCCTGACACGTCAGCTCGAGCGAAAGCTCGGCCCGGTGCCCGCGGCCGCAGGCCAACGCATCGAGGCGGCCGATGAGGAGACCTTGCTCGGGTGGTCCGAGCGCGTTCTCACAGCCACTCGCCTTGACCAGGCATTCCGCTAAGTCAAATCACAATCGCCAGCGCGGCACCGCGCCATGCCCTTGTCCTCGCACCCAAGCTCCACTTGGGCACAATCGCCCATAAGCTCTGCTTTTCGCCCCTACCCTGCTCCCAATTATTCTCCGACCCTCGAGCCCGCATTGACGGTTCCCTGACGCGCGTCATTTCAAGGTGACACCCGGTGCCGAGGACACTTCGCACTCTGAAGCGTCGCCACCTCAGCTGCCGGTCATCATCAACTCCCGTTGCCTCCAGCTCAGATACAGGCGGTTGCAGTGGCCCGGAAGGTCCCGCAAGTCCCAGCGGCGGTAGAACGCCTTGGCGTCGTCGTCGATACAGTCGAGGATGACAGCAACAACGGCGAAGGTTCGCCCGGCCTCATAGCAGTCTCGCAACGCCTGCGCGAGAAGGCGGCTGCCGAGGCCCTGGCCCTGTTCGTCTCGGTCAACACCGAGCCAGGCGAGCACGCCGACCGGCAGGTCACGCGGGGGAAGGCGCCGGATCAGATCCGGAGGCAGGTCACTGAAATCCACTTGATCGGTATCGCAGATCAGGATATCCGAGCGGCGTTCGAGCAGGTTGATGGTCGACAAGTAGATCTCGCCCGCAACCCGGAAGCGGCGATGGTTCACATGCACGCAGATTATCCGGTTGCATTGGTTGGATGCCCGAAAGACAATTCGCCACGGTGCGGTTAAGGAACGGCGCAAAAATAACTGGTACGCATTGGGCGGGCTTTTTCCCCTCACCCCAACCCCCTCTCCCCGCTGGGGCGAGGGGCTCCCAGGGGCAATGTTCAAGTTGTTGTGAACCGTCACTAAGCCAAATGGTGCAACCGCCCGCGGAACTCACCCCTCAAGCTCCCCGGCGAGCCGTTCCAAGAAACCGACAAACTCCAAGAGATCCCGCTGTGCGCAAGCCCAAACCACGGGAACGTCGGCCAACAACGGTCTCAGTAGGCTGAGGTCAAGGTCGAAGAGATAAAGGTTGCGGAATCGATGGCGAAACGCCAGATAACGCTCGAGCTGCGTCGCGGTCTCTCGGCATACCACGGGGGGGCGGACTTTCGCCAGATCCAGGGTCGCATCCTCCAACAACACTCGATGCCACGTCGGGCCTTCCGGGAACGTCCCAAACACAGACGCGATGCGCGTCAACGCCTTCTCGAACCCCGTATAAAAGGTCTCGAGTAAAGCAGCGGCTCCGTAGATCGCTAGTCGCGAGGCTCCGGCGCCCCCTAGCTCATCCTGCGCACCGCTGATTTCCGACTGGGTCTTTTCCAGGCGGCCCATCTCCGCGCGAAGCTCGGCGGCCAAAAGCCTCAACCGCGTCCCGTTGAGACTAGCCATAAAGCACTGACCCATCCGTTCGCGCGCGTTCCGCAACCCAAGGACGGGCTCGATCAGCCGGCACCAGATCCACCCGCACCTCCCGCAAGATTCGCTCGGCGCGAACCGTGGCGTCGATCAGACGCTCCATCGCCAGCCCCTCGACGAGCAGATCCAGATCACTGCCCGGCGCCGCTTCACCGCGGGAAAAGCTTCCAAAGAGCGTGACCCGCGTGACAGCAAAGTCCCGCACCAACATGGAGACAACGGACGGAACCCTGTCCTCGACGCTGCGCCGCCATACTGCGACGTCGCGCGCAGCCTGTTGTGTTCGCTCGCGCCACCCGTCGACATAGCTCGCCAAAGGCTCGACCATCCCAACCCTCACTCATCGACTACCGCATCGAATTCTAGCACCGGCAACCCGAGGCTGATCGTACCGGCTCCCGCCAGCTGCGTGGCAAGACTACGCGGCGTGGTTGGCCTCTCTGTCCGCCTCGCGGCTATACTG
>JARRNE010000536.1:0-2919 GCA_037385305.1 Chromatiaceae bacterium
ATCCCATTGAACTAAAGGGGTATCCATGTGAGTGCTGTCCGCACAAAATATGGGAATGCCAACATCCAGCCAAACGCCCGCGTCCGGCCTTCGAGCAGGGAGGGATTATCCGCGCAGCTACGCTGATCTGCGCGCCTGGTTTCCGGATGACGCGGCCTGTCTCGACTACCTTGAGTGGCTGCGATGGCCCAACGGCTTCGTTTGCCCGCGGTGCGGGGCGCCCGGCCATTGGCGGATGGCCGACGGGCGATTCTGGTGCGAGCCATGCCAGCGCCGGGTATCGGCGACTGCTGGAACTATCTTCCACCGCACCCGGACCCCACTCGCGGTCTGGTTCGCGGTCGCGTGGCACATGACTGCCGCGAAGAACGGCGTTACGGCCAAGACCCTGCACCGGATCCTCGGTCTCGGTTCTTATCAAACCGCGAGGGCCATACTGCACCGCTTTCGGCGGGCGATGGTGCGGCCAGGCCGTGATCGGCTTGCCGGAGAGGTCGAAGTCAACGAGCTTTTCATCGGGGGCGTCAAGCCTGGCAAGCGGGGACGAGGCGCGGAGGGCAAGGCGCTGGTGGCGGTGGCCGTTGAGTTGCTGCGCCCCAAGGGGTTCGGTCGTTGCCGCCTGCGCGTCATCCCCAACACCCAGGCGCCGACTCTGCGCTCGTTCCTGGGCGACTATGTGAATCCCGGCGCCGTCGTCGTCACAGACGGCTTGTCCTCTTACCCGGAAGCGATTGGAAACGACTATGTCCATGTGCCCCATGTGGTGAGCCGATCCGGTGACCCGGCCCATGTGGCCTTGCCCGGAGTTCACCGTGTCGCCAGCCTTCTCAAGCGATGGTTGCTCGGAACCCATCAAGGGGCCGTGGAGGCCGACCATCTTCAAGCCTACCTTGACGAGTTCGCTTTCCGCTTCAACCGGCGCAAAGCGGAGTTCCGTGGCCTCCTGTTCCGGCGGCTCCTTGAGCAGGCGGTTCAAGTCAAGCCCGTGCCGTACAAAGAACTGGTCATGAATCCAGCCGTTAAGCTCGCGAAGCCTTTGCCACCCACCAATCATCAGCCGCACGCCCCGCCGTTTGCCAGGGAAGGCCCCACATACCCATGGAGGGCCCACAACCCGTAGTGTTAACAGCACTTACATGGACACCCCTTTTTATTTTTACAACTTACTGTTTATTTGAGACATTTTAAGCTGCAACGTCAAACTTGGGCTAGACGTTCGCAATCCCACCGGCGATGCGCGCGGCCAGCGCGACACCGGTGAGCGTCGGATTGACAGCCATTCGGGTTGGAATCAAGCCATTCGTCGCAAGAAAAAGATTGTCGAAGCCCCACCCCCGTCCGTTGTAATCGGCCACTCCGCTGCCGTCATCCGTGGCGCTCATGCGCGTGGTTCCGGTCACATGGGCGAACCCGAACTCGAGCCAGGTAGGGCGGCAGCCGTTGCGGTAACGACCGAGCACCTCAGTTAGCTGGTCGGCATCGGCTTCCGCTCCGGCCAGTCTCGACTCGTCCGCGCTGGAGAGCGGCACGTCGAAGGTGGGTCGGCTCGAATCGTCGAAGCAGATACCGTTGCGCTCGTCAACGTCGATCGGGCAGAGGAGTTGCATCTCAACGAGCCGATTCGGATGGAGGTTGACATCCGGCTCTTTCGGCTCGAACGGTGAGACGTCACGCAAGATCAGCGTATACCACTCGGCGATATCAGTGGGCGGGATCTGCAGTCGCGGCACCCGGTCCGATACTCCAGGCACCGCGCAGAGGTCTTCATCGAGCACGAGCTGGGTGATCAGGATGGGATGATAGGAGAGCCACCGTCCCAATGCCGTGGGGCGTATGCCCGAGCTGTGCAGCAGCCAGGGAGTGCCGATCGCCCCGGACGCGACCACGATCGCCTTGGCGGCGATGGTTTCGTTGCCGACGCTTACGCCCGCAACCCTGGACCCATGCACGACGAGACTGTGCACAGTTGCCCGGGCGCTATGCACCCGCGCGCCGACCTCGCCCGACCCGGCGAGGATGTCGTACGGCGAAAAGAAATACAGCTGGTCGCCAGCATTGAAGCGGGCGGCGACCGGGAGCGCGAGGATGCGCCGACCATGCGCTGCCAGATGACGTGCGATTCGCGCCCGAATGCTTTGTTGGCGCACGGACGATTCGAACTGATCTGCCTGCACCCCGAGATAGGTCTCGGCGACACCGTAATATTCGTCCCACTGTGCGGGCGTGAGGGCATCCCAGGGTGCGTCGCCGCGCGGGCAGAGGTTCGTCCAGATCACGCCCTGACCGCCCTGTGCCCTAGTCACCGAGGCGCCCGGCAGATGGTCGCGCGGGGCGGCACTGTCGAAATGCTCCAGGTGGGCGGCGGCAACCTTCAGATAGGCATCGGGATCGGTGCGGAAGCGTACGGCTTTTCTCACGTGCGACCCCGGCGGATCGGAAATCGCCGGTCCCTGCTCGAGAATCAGCACCGTGCGCCCGTGCTCCGCAAGCCTGCGCGCCACGGTCGCCCCCAACGGACCGCTGCCCACCACCAGTACATCAGCCCGTGTCGCCATCGTGGTCAATTCAACCTCGACGGCGAATGACGGCACGAATTGCGTGCACCTCGAAGACGAAGTCCGCGGCCGTGTCGCGCAAGCGCGACTCGAGGCGTTGGTAGAGCTCCGCCAAAACCGCATCGCCCGCCGAGAACGCCTCGCGGAGACTTGGCTCGCTCCAGGCGCGGACGAAACCGGTGAACTCCCGGGCGAAGGCTGAAGGGTCTCCGTCGTCGCGATAGCGTTCCGTCGCCGGATTCGCGATCGCGTGGAGCGACAAGCTCTCCAACTGCAGCCGCTGTCCGATCTCGTCGTCGAAAGGGCGCCGCACCTCGTCGAGGTTTCGCTCGTAGATCGGTATGACGTAGTCGTTGACACGAGC
>JARRNE010000537.1:0-2914 GCA_037385305.1 Chromatiaceae bacterium
TACGAATTTCGAACATCCGCCGTCTCTGGTGTTGTTGTTTTATATAAACAACACCTACTACTTGGCCTGTTCGATTGTTGGTGGTCCAAAAATCGAACAGGATCGAGCGCGCTCGAATTTTGGTCGCAGTGCGTCGGCGGAATTGATTTTGGGGCATTCTGCAGTCTTGTCATGGGCCCAATGCGATAGCTGAATCTCGCGGTAAGCATTCGGTGTACCCGTTCCCACCGGAAGAAAGTACGGGACACATCGCGTAGATTCGGGTATAAAGTGGACCATGGAAGGTTCGAATCAACCATCGGCTGCCACCGCGCCAGAAGCAACGCCATCGATTGGCGCAGAAGGAGAAACGCCATTTTCGCGCCAGTATGTCCGGCTGACAAAGCAGGAGCACATTGAGCGCACGAGCCAAATCGCCTTCTGGAAGGCCCAACATGCACGCGCTGTTGAGCGGGAAAAGGCCCTTGAAAAGGAATTGGAGGAAGCGCGCGCAGAGATCCGGGATCTGCGCCAGCGCCTGTATGGGCGCAAGAGCGAGAAGGCGGCCCCGCGCGATGATCGGACCTTCACCGGAGGGCGCTCATCGCGCCCGCGCGGCCAACAGAAGGGAGCCAAAGGCCATGGGCGTACGGCCCGCCCGCGGCTGCCGGTTGTGGAGGAGATCCAAGATGTACCTTCCGGAACGCCCGGCTGCCCGATCTGTCATCAGCCTTATGTGGAGTTTTTCCGCACCGAAGACAGCGATGTCATCGAAGTGCAGGTGCGTGCCCATATCCGGCGGATCAAGCGCAAGATGTACCGTCGCGGCTGCCAGTGTGAACAATCCCCGGGTCTGATCACCGCCCCCTTGCCGCCGCGGCTGCTGCCGCGCAATCCCTTGGGCATTTCCGTGTGGGTCGAGGTGCTGCTCGACAAGTATCTGTATGCACGCCCGACCCACCGTTTGCTGCAACACTACGCCAGCCTGGGTTTGCCGATCTCCCAGGGCACCATCACCGATGGGCTCAAGCGTTTGGCACCCTTGTTCGATCCGCTGATCGCGGCCATGCACGAGAAGCAGATGAGCGAGTCGCTGTTCTTCGGCGACGAGACCCGCTGGATGGTGTTCGAGACAGTGGAAGGCAAGAGCGGGCGGCGCTGGTATCTGTGGGTCACCCTCTCGGCGTCGGTGCGCTTTTATCGGGTGGCCACTTCGCGTGCCACCGCGGTCCCGCGCGAGCACTTCGCCACCCTGAGTGAGGCGATCGAATGCGCCATTCTTGTGTGCGACCGCTACAGTGCCTACAAATGCCTGGCCAAGGAGATGCCAGCCTTGTTATTGGCCTTCTGCTGGGCACACGTGCGCCGGGATTTTATCGAGGCCGCCCGGCGTTATCCGCCGCACAAGGACTGGATGTTCGAGTGGGTGGAGGCGATCCGGGAGCTGTACCGGATCAACAAGCAACGCCTGTGCGAATGGAATCCCGAGCGCGCGCTAGAGGAACAAGCGGCGCCATTCAACCGCCATCATCAGGACTTGATCAAGGCGCTCTCGGCGATGGAGCAGCGCCGCGACGCGGCCCTGCGCCAAAGCGATCTGCCCGAACCACAACGGGCAGTGCTCACGAGCCTGAAGACCCACTGGGCCGGACTGACGGTCTTTGTCACCCACCCCGAGGTTCCGATGGATAACAACACCGGCGAACGGGGTGTGCGCAAGGGCGTGCTGGGGCGCAATGCCTACCACGGCTCAGGCAGCCAATGGAGCGCGCACTTGATGGCCGCGATGCTCACGGTGCTGCAAACCCTGGTGCACTGGGGGATCAACGCGCACCATTGGATGAGCGCCTTTCTGAGCGCTTGTGCCGAGAACGGTGGGCAGTGCCCGCAGGATCTCACGCCTTTCCTGCCCTGGACCATGAGCGCGGCCCGCCAGCAGGCGCTCAGCCAACCCCTGGCGCAGCCAAGCTACCTCGCCGAGCCCGGTTCGCGAGCCCCGCCGTGCTGAGGCGCTACTGCGGACGCGACTTTGCGCCCGAAGAGCTGGCGCTGATCCGCCGGCTCATTGCCGAAGATCTTACCGCTACCCGTGCCGATCTGTCGCGGCGTCTGTGTGAACGCATCGGCTGGTACAAGGCCGACGGGGGACTGAAAGAGATGTCGGCACGGGTGGCGATGCTGCGCATGCAAGACGATGGGCTGATTCGCCTGCCGCCGCCCACCGGGGCGCGCCCGCAAAGCTGCATCCGCGCCACGGCGGCTACGGATCCCGGCCCCGCGCTCGCCGCTCCGGTCCATGCCCTACCACCGTTGCAGTTGGTGCCGGTGCGCCAACGCACCCACTCGCAGCTGTGGAATGAATACATCCACCGCTACCACTACCTCGGCTATGCGACACTGCCCGGGGCGCAGCTGCGCTATTTCGTTACCGCCGGCGAACAGCTCCTCGCCTTGCTTGGATTCGGCGCCAGCGCTTGGCAGTGCGCGCCGCGCGATCACTATATCGGCTGGAGTCACACGCAGCGCACGCGAAACCTCCACCTCGTCGTCAACAACGCCCGCTTCCTGATCCTGCCCTGGATCCGCTCGAAGAATCTCGCCTCCAAGATTCTTGCTCTGGCTGCCCGCACCCTGCCCGAACATTGGCAACAACGCTACGCCTACTGCCCTGTGCTCATGGAGACCTTCGTCGATACCGAGCGTTTCGCCGGTACCTGCTACAGGGCCGCCAACTGGCAACACATCGGCCAAACCAAAGGCCGCGGAAAGCTCGGTCCAAGCGGAAAGCGTTCTGTTCCCATCAAGGACTTATGGCTCTATCCCCTAGATCCTGACTTCAGGCGACTGTTAACCCTTGATTGACCGCGCAAGGGTACACCGAATAGTTCCGGGCGACGAAGCGTAAGCCTCTGATTTTGCGTCGCTGAGGATAGAG
>JARRNE010000538.1:0-4630 GCA_037385305.1 Chromatiaceae bacterium
ACCAAGACGTTGCCGAGCCAAATCGATGAGCCGCTGTCCTGCTGGAGGAACATCCCAAGCGCGGGCCGTTTTGTCCCACGACGTCGTCACGACCTTGGTGCCCTGCGGGTTGAACGCGGCGAACACCACGCTGCTTTCGTGGCCGTTCAGGACCGCCAGCTCCTTGCCCGTCTCTGCGTCCCAGATCCGCGCAGTGAAGTCGTCGGACACGGTGATGATCCTGTGTCCGTCCGGGCTGAACAGGGCGAAGTAGATCCAATGCTTGTGGCCGCGCAGGACGGCCAAGGTCTCGCCCGTGACGGCGTCCCAGAGCCGAGCCGTATTGTCCTCCGAGGCGGTGACGATCCGGGTACCGTCCGGACTGAACGCTGCCGAGGCAACGGCGTCCTGATGGCCCCGGAGAACCAGCAGCTCCTCTCCGTTCCTCAGGTCCCAGACCCGCGCCGTGAAGTCCGGCGCAGTCATCACGGCCTTCTTGCTGTCCGGACTGAACGCCGCGGAACCGACATCGGCGTTCGTGCCGTGCAGATCCCGGATCACATCACGCGTGGCCACATCCCAGAGCTTCGCTGTCGCGTCGCTGGAGGCAATGAGCAGCCGTCGCCCGTCCGGGCTGAATGCCGCAAACTCGACGCCCTTGGTGTATCGAGCGAATACGGCGAGCTCCTCGCCGGTACCGGCGCGCCAAAGGCGCGCCGTATTGTCCTCCGAGGCGGTGACGATCAAGCGGCCGTCCGGGCTGAACGCCGCAGATACGATGGGTGCGTCATGCCCGCGCAGGACCCGGATCGGCTTCCCGGTCCCTGCATCCCAGAGCCGCGCCGTAGCGTCGGCTGAGGCTGTCAGGACGACTGACCCGTCCGGGCTGAATGACACGGACCGCAGGGGCCCGGCGTGTCCCTCGAGAACCAGAAGCTCTTTGCCCTTTGCCAGGCTCCAGAGCCGCGCCGTTCGATCTTCGCAGCCCGTGACCAAGGTCTCGCCATCGGGACTGATCGCGGCGGTGTAGACGGCGCCGCCGTGACCCTCGAAGACCGCCTTCTCCTCACCGGCCGTTGCATCCCAGGTCCGTGCCTTGCGATCCCGAGAAGCGGTCACCACGCGATCGCCGTTGGGGCTGAAGGCGGCTGTCCAGACCGCGTCCTTGTGGCCGCGGAGCACGGCGAGCGCCGCACCGGTCTCGCCGTCCCACAGCCGCGCTGTGTTGTCCTCCGATGCCGTCACCAGCTTGCTGCCGTCGGGACTGAAGGCGACCGAGGAAATATTGTTCTCGTGGCCATGAAGGAGTGCCCGCGGCTTTCCATCGGCGGCATTCCAGAGCTGCGCTGTGCCGTCCCATGACGCGGTCACCACCCGTTTGCTGTCCGCACTGAAGTCCGCGGCGACCACGATGCTCACGTGGCCCTGCAGCACCGCCACGGCTGCGCCGGTGCTGGCATCCCACAGCCGCGCGGTGCTGTCGCCGGACACGGTGACGACCCGAGCGCCGTCCGGGCTGATCTCTGCTCCCCAGAGATCGGCCGTGTGACCCCGCAGCACGGCGATCACGGCGCCGCTGGTGGCGTCCCAGACCCTCGCCGTATCGTCCCAGGAGGCTGTCACGATCCTCTTGCCCTGCGGACCGAAACGGGCCGAGACGACCCGTTCTTTGTGCCCCTGGAACGCGACCAATTGACGTGCGCTCTGGGCGTTCCAGAGACGCGCCGTCGAGTCCCGCGAGGCGGTCAGGACCTGCCTCCCGTCGGGGCTGAAGACAGCCGAAACCACGCCCTTTTCGTGACCGCGGAGAACGGCGAGCGGCTCCCCCGTCGCGGCATCCCAGAGACGCGCTGTGCCGTCGAGCGACGCGGTCAGGACCCGGCCGCCGTCCGGACTGAACCTGGCTGACCAAACCTCGTCTTTGTGGCCTTCAAGGACATGCAGGACCTTCCCAGTCGCCGCATCCCAGAGCGCGCAGCGCGTTGGCGAGTGCGACCTCGGCGATCGGCACATACGGCCGATCCGGTGCCGACACGTGCCTGGGCAATGCCTTGAGTGCCGAGGCGATGGCTTGCCGAGTCCTTCCGTTGCGCGTTTCCTCACGAGAGCTCATCGCCAGTGTCCGGGACTCGTCAGTCAAGGCGGCGTCGCGCTGCTCGAGCGCAATCCAAGCGGCAACCGTCACGGCAATGGCAAACACGAACAGGGCGCTGACGGCCAGGGCACGAAGGGCCTGCGCCCGTCTCTGCTGCGAGACGTCGTCGCCGATGATCTCGTCCTTGGGACGGCCGTGCAGGGGCGCGGCCAGATCCGCCACGCCCTGCCGAAAGACCGGGTGGCGCAACGACACATCCGTTTCGGTGCGCGCCCAACGAAAGTCGATCCAACGCGGCTCATGGGCGAAGGTGCCGCGCAGTCGTTGGGGCAAGGCGGTGGTTTGCTCCCAATCGAAACCACCGGCCGATTGGTCCCAGACGATCTCGCCGCTCGTGAGCGCGATCAGCAGGTGGGCGACCGATCGGTTCCGGCACCACCAATCCACCTCTTTGACGACCCAGCGCGAGGCGACCGCCTCCGGTGAGGCGAGCAGGATGAAAAAGCGCGACTGCGAGAGCGCCGCCTCGATCGAGGGCCAGAGACTTGGCGTGGCGGACAGGCTCGTCTCGTCCCTGAAGACGTTCAGCGCACGCAGCTGGAACGGTGCCTTTGCCAGCCGGTGCAGCCCATTTCGGAGCGACGGCGCCAAGCGCCCATCGGCCGCGTGGCTGTAAGAGATGAAGGCGTCGTAGCGCATGTGGGCAGGTCCTGCCGAGACCAGTGTCCCGTCGATCCGTCGCTTGCTTCCTGTTGCGTCACCCATCGGTGTGTGCTCGGTTCAGTAGCTCACGGCACTTTCGTTGCCGGCGGCGGCGATAAATTCCCTTTGCGTGACGCGGCGTCCCATGCCGCCGAGACCAGCACGGCGGCAAAGGAATGCCAGTTGAATTATGAGGTTACGGCAATCCACCTGCAACGGCGCCGCGCCCAGGATGGCGTCGGCTCGGGCGCGAGCTCGCGCGTCGAGGAATAGCTGAAAATCGCGCGGCGTTCAGCAGCGCGTCAGTGAACAGGGTCCCTGCGGCATTCGCAGGTAGGAGAGCGCTAAGTGGTTTCAAGGGAACGTGGCGCGAGCGCGCCAAGAGAACAGAACGCTATGGTTCTGCTTCTACGGTAGCTCTGCCCCTTTTGCTGTCAAACCGGAAGAGTGCGTAACGGGGTGAACCAGGCAGACACAAAAAACCCGGCGGGGGAGCCGGGTACAATGAAGCCTGCGCGGCGGCAGGCTTGGTGAGGGTCTCGGGTCGAATATCGAACGAGACCGCGACGCTGGGGCGGCGTCTCGGTGCGGAAGTCTACCACGGCGGTACGCGGCTACGATGAACCTTCGGACACGAGTCCCGCCCTGTCCACTTTCTAGCCAGACCCGCACCTCCCGTCGGCGAGAGAGGCACTTAGCGGCTCCTCGCACACCCTATCCACAGAGCCGCTCACCGCACCCGGGGATAACTCCCGGAGCCGCTAGCACAACACGCTCTCCCGCGCTACTGTTGATCTATGTGCGGCCGCTTCGTCCAGTACTCAGACCCCGAGATCTACGCGCGCCATTTCGACACGCCCACGCTCTTCGACGTGGAGCCGCGCTACAACCTCGCCCCCACCCAGCCGGTGCTCGTCGTGCGCAAGAGCAAGGAAGGCACGCGCGAGCTCGTGCCGCTCCGCTGGGGCCTCATCCCCTCCTGGTCGAAGGGGCCCGAGAGCGGCTACAGCATGATCAACGCCCGCGCCGAGACGGTCGACTCGAAGCCCGCCTACCGCACCGCCTTCAAGCACCGGCGCTGCCTCATCCCGACCGAGGGCTTCTACGAGTGGAAAAAGGAAGGACGGACGAAGACCCCCTTTCTCGTCAGGAGAAAGGACGGCGAGCCGTTCGCCATGGCGGGGCTCTGGGAGCGGTGGCACGGCAAAGACGGTGAGACCATCGAGTCCTGCACCATCATCGTGACCGAGGCAAACGCCCTGGTGCAGGAGCTCCACGACCGGATGCCGGTCATCCTCGCGCCCGAGGACTATGCGGCCTGGCTCGATCCAGAGAACAAGGACGCCGAGGGACTCCGGAAGATGCTCCGGCCGGCCGAGCCCAAGGCCTGGGCACTCCGTGAGGTCTCGCGCAAGGTGAACAGCCCGAAGAACGACAGCCCCGATCTCATCGAGTCGGCCGCCGCCTAGCCGCCCGGGCTCACCCGGTGAGCCCGCGTCCCCATACACTCGCTCGATGACCGCCCGCGAGAACACCCTCGCCGACTTCCCCGCGGACGCCTTCACCATCTTCGTGTGGTGCGATGCCTGCGGGCATAGTGGCACCTTCGATCGCGCGCGGGTGCCCGAGGACATCCGTATGCAGACGCTCCACGACAAGCTCCGCTGCTCCGCATGCGGCTCGCGCCACGTCTCGATTCGCATCGCCTACACCGGCGCCGGCGGCTTCCACTACGGAGCCGCGCCGACTACCGAGTGAGCCGGGATCTATCATTGAGGGGTATGGGCACCTGCAAACAGCGACGGCTGGGGCGCCACAAGTCACGCGGCCACGTCGTCGGCCGCGCGCTTGCGC
>JARRNE010000539.1:0-2897 GCA_037385305.1 Chromatiaceae bacterium
TTCAATGACTTACATGCGGAACGCCGTTTTTTCCATGACCCCATAAGACGCATTTCATTGGCGTAACGCAAGGAACACAAAGGCTCAACGCTTGACATTGAGCCATTGATGGTATCGGGACAGATTCCCTGAGATCAGGAGATCTGAAGTTCCTGACCGAGGAGGAGGTCCGACGCCTGCTCGATGGCTGCGAGCGCACGACAGCGACAGGGAGACGCGACTATGCGGCCCTGGTTCTCCTCGCTCGTCTCGGACTGCGTACCGGTGAGGTCGTTGCCCTCGAAATCGATGACATTGATTGGCGCGCGGGCGAAGTGATGATTCGCGGGAAAGGCCGCGTGCACGAGCGCTTACCGCTGCTCACCGAACCGGGAGAGGCTCTGGCTGCTTACTTGCATCGGGATCGTCCCGAGAGCCGCTCGCGTCGGGTCTTCGTTCGCATGAAGGCGCCCCATTCGGGCTTCGCCGGGCCGTCAACCGTCTCGACCATTGTTCGGCGCGCCTTGGAACGCGCCGGTCTGCACCCCCCAGCCAAGGGCGCCCACATACTCCGCCACACCCTGGCGACGGGGATGCTCCGCGGGGGTGCATCTATGAGCGAGATCGGCCAAGTGCTCCGCCATCGCTCCCCGCATACCACGGAGATTTACGCCAAAGTTGACCTCTCTGGTCTCCGTTCCCTTGCCCAACCGTGGCCGGACATGGGGGGTGGGCGATGAACGAGCTACGTGACGCCTTGGAGGAATACCTTGCCGTGCGCCGGAGCCTGGGATTCGATCTGCGGTTGCCGGCGAGCTTGCTTCGCAACTTTGTCTCCTTTCTGCAAGACAACGAGGCGACCTACATCACCCGAGCGTTGGCGGTTCGCTGGGCCGAACAACCCCGCGACGCCCAGCCGTTTACCTGGGCCGGACGCCTGGGAATGGTCCGCCGCTTCGCCCGCTGGCGCAGCGTGACGGATCCGCGTACCGAGGTCCCGCCGGATGGCCTCCTGCCTTACCGCTACCACCGCAATCCCGCTTACATTTACAGCGATGAGGAGATCGAGCGACTCATTGCTGCCGCCGCGGAGTTGCCTTCCGCCAACGGCCTGAAAGCCTGCAGCTACTCGACGCTGTTCGGCCTGCTTTCCGTCACGGGCCTGCGCGTGAGCGAAGCGCTCATGCTCGATCGTGCGGATGTCGACTTGGCGCAGGGAATCCTTGCCATACGACGCACGACGTTCGGCAAGTCACGGTTGGTGCCGGTCCATCGCTCAACCCGCGATGTGCTGGAAAGCTACGACGCGCAAAGAACGCGTGTGTTTCCGCACCCCGCAACGCCGGCATTCTTTCTCTCCGAGCGTGGCGGGCGCATCACGGAGTGGGGCGCGCGTTACACCTTCGCGAAACTCTCCCAACGCAGCGGTCTGCGAGCGGTCGCGAAAGGTCACGGGCGGGGACCGCGGATTCACGACATGCGGCACCGATTTGCGGCCCGCACGTTACTTCAATGGTACCGCACGGGGGTCGATGTCGAGCGCGAGCTACCCAAGCTCGCCACCTACCTCGGCCACCTCCACGTGAATGAGACCTACTGGTATCTCGAGGCCGTCCCGGAGCTCCTCCAGTTGGCCACCAAGCGCCTGGTAGAGAAGGCCGAGGAGGTCGGCTCATGATCGCCAGAAGCTTTCCGGCTCTGCTTCAAGCCTTCTTCCCAGAGCGCCTGTTTCGGCAACGCCGCGCCAGCGGCCACACCATCGCCGGTTACCGTGACGCCTTTCGTCTTCTGCTGCGTTACGCTGCAGAATGCCTCGGCACGACGCCCTCGAAACTCCGACTCGAGGATCTCGATGCGTCCTTCATCGGGCAGTTCCTCGATCATCTTGAACAGGAACGGGGCAACAGCGCGCGCACGCGTAACGCCCGCCTGGCCGCAATCCATTCGTTCTTCCAGTATGTCGCCTTGGAGGAGCCCGCCCATGCGCTGCTCTGCCAGCGGGTGCTCGCCATGCCGAACAAACGCCACGAGCGCCGGCTGATCGAGTTTCTCCACCGCGAGGAGATCGATGCGTTGATCGCCGCCCCAGAGTTGTCCACCTGGATCGGCCGTCGGGACCGAACCTTCCTGATCGTCGCCGTCCAGACGGGACTGCGGGTTTCCGAGCTGATTGGGCTTCGCTGTCAGGACGTCGTTCTGGGAACCGGGGCCCACGTGAAAGGCGTCGGAAAGGGCAGAAAACAACGCGCAACACCGTTGAGTGAGGAAGCTGCGGCCATATTGGGCAGCTGACTACAGGAGCGCAACGGCTTGCCTCAAGAGACGCTCTTTCCCAGCAGCCAAGGCGGGCCACTCAGCCGGGATGCGATCGAACGCCTGGTCGCGAAACATGCCAGCACAGCCCAGCAAAGCTGTCCCTCCCTGAACCGCAAAAAAGTGACTGCCCATGTCCTGAGGCACAGCGCCGCTATGGACCTTTTGCAGCACGGTATCGATCGATCGGTGATTGCCCTCTGGCTGGGACATGAGTCCGTGGAAACGACACAGATGTATCTCCACGCAGACCTCCGCCTGAAGGAACAGGCGCTCTCTCGCACCACGGCCCTTGGCGTCAAACCGGCTCGCTACCGCCCCGACGACCAGCTGCTGGCATTCCTCGAGAGCTTATGATTATGCCGACTCGAAGCAGCGCCAGAGCGCCGCCCACCGCTTTTCAGCAGGGCGATTCGGCATAATCCGGTTGTCGGCATGATGCCGTTTATGCCGCGCGCGGCATAACAGACACACCTTCGTCGTGCGCCGCATGCTGCTCTGGCAGGCACAGGGGATCGACGTCGACCGGCCGATGTTGGCCCTGTCGACCTACGTCGGCCATGCGATGGTGACCAACACCTACTGGTACATCACGGCGGTGCCCG
>JARRNE010000540.1:0-2894 GCA_037385305.1 Chromatiaceae bacterium
TGCTCCGCCACATCCTGGCCGAGGCGGACCTGTACGGGACCTACGAGAAGGGACGTTGATCCGCAGCGACGATCGACCCTATCAGCGGAGGCCGGACCGAGCAAGCAGGTATATCGACCTCGACTCGCTCACGCCGGATCGGGTCTACTCCCGGATGACCCAGACCCTGACTCCGAGGCCCATCGCCTGGGTCCTTTCGGAGAACGCGGACGTATGAAAGTCGCGCGAATCCGCGCTCCGCATCCCCCCTCGCCCTCTGGGAGAGGGATGGGGTGAGGGGAACGGTCATGGCGCCAGCGACTTACATTTTCTGGGGTGGCGCTGGCACCATGACCGCTAGCACGCTTGAGTTATTGTAACTGCGGCCCGTGGAACCCCCTTTGGCCCCTGCCAACCGCCTGAGTCGCCGTAGGGGCAACACGACCCGGCTGCGCCCCATTATAGCGTGCGGAGAAGACGGGTAGGTGGTTGGGACTGCACCCTCGAGCGCGGCCGCCTGTACGTGGATGCGGCCAAGGTGAGCCCCCTGGGACGGCTCGGACCGGACCAATACCTTGTGTCCGGGGAGGTGATCCGGATGCCGCGGCCGGCTTTACAGACGACAGACGACAGACGACAGACGACAGACGACGGAGGACGGATGTTGGCGGTTGCTGGCCGCGGAGCTGCGGTGACTGTGAGTCGGCGCTCGGGCCTATAAGGCAACGGGTCTGAAAGGGACGAGGTCCGGCGGGCCGTCGGCGTGGAGCCAAACCGGCGTGGATTCGAGTCCTGGATAGGCGGGGACCGCGATCAGGGCGCTGGAGACAGTCCCAAACCCGTTCCCCAGATCCAGGGTCATGGCCGCAGTGGGACCGGCCTCCGATGGGTATGTGCGGCTGGCGAGCAGCGATTGCCATTCGCCCCATCGGCCCTGCTCCGGCTCCGGAGCGGAGGCGAAGCGGAAGTGGGCCAGGTGCGCCCGAATGCGGGGGTGGTCCTGATCGTCCAGCTCGGTCGAGGACAGCATGTGAGTGCCCGCTGGGATAGGCCACACGCGAATCTCCCCGTCTTCGCCGTGGCGAAGCCAGTAGGCGTCTCGTACGTCGCCTATGACCAGGTTGAATGACCGGTAGGCGTCAGGATAGAGGTCTGCGAGTGCTCCGGCCGCCTCCCTCGCTTCCGCATGATCCAGGGCCTCGAGAACCAGCTCGCCGCGGCTGCGCTTGCCCGGCGCGGGACCCAGGGTCCCCTCCCGGTTCATGACCGCTGCCACGACCCCATGATCGTTGATGCCGAGCCAGCTGCCGCCGCCGGCCTCGTCCAGACCGCCCACGACATCCGCGCGATCCGGCCAGTGGCGGCCCGGGGGTCGTGCCCGGCGGCTGTGGAGCTCGTCCCGGTTTGCGGCGACCACCAGCGGCCAGGGATGACCCGGACGGCGAAGGATGACCAGGGTGCACATGGGGGGTGACTGCGGCGACTATACCGTTCCCGTTTGGCCCTCTTGTGTTGTCGTAGTCCGGTTGCAGGGGTCCGGCTCTGCAGCCAGATAAAAGGACGCGCTACGCCTCTGATGTTGTCCCACGGGAGCGGGGCCGCTCGATCGCCTCGAAGCGGGGACTGTCTACGTTAACATTTAGGTGGGGTCTCTGAGGCAAACTGCCAGGGTGTCGGCTGCTAAAGGCCATGCGCCGAACCGGGACACTCTTCGAAAGGCGTCTCCGCCTCTCCCTGAACCAGGCCGACAGCTATCTGCTCCCTGGCGGCGCTTCTTGCCACAGCTCGGGTGACGGCGCCCCGGTCGGCGCCCGGGCTGATGAATGAGTCCGGAGGGCGAGCATGCTTCGCCTGATCGAGCGGATGTTCCGGACGCGACGGCCAAGCGCCATCGCGGAGCTGCGCCTGCGCGTCGGGCGGTTCCGTGACTTGGTCGAGCAGAACAACCGGGTCCTGAGGCTCATGGCGGATGCCGAGGAAAGGCTCGGCGGGGCGTATCCCGTCGACCGCCAGTACCTGCGCTGGCTCGACGCCGAGCTGGCCGAAGCCGTGCACACGGTGGTTCAGGATCTTGCGCGGATCGCGCCGGGCCGGCATGCCGCGCTGGAAAAGGCCTTCCGTCGGATACGGGAGCGAATTCTGGCGGCGGAGCGGATGGACACCCCGGTGCATTCTGGTCCGCTGTGCCTGGACCTCGGTCGGACCGGGAGCGAGGACGTGGACCTGGTGGGCGAAAAATCGGCTCGTCTCGGCGAGCTCCGTTGCCGGCTGAACATCCCCGTTCCCGACGGATTCGTCGTGACCGCTGCGGCGTTCGACGGCGTCGTCCGGTCCACGGGTGCCGGAGCCCTCATCGACAATCTGGACCCCGACCCGGCCGCCACGGATATGCGGTCCCGCCTCGCACATGGTCCCCTTCCCCGGAATGTGCTCAAGGCGATCCGCTCCAAGCTCGAGCCCTTCGGCCGTCACGCGCGTTTCGCCGTGCGCAGCAGCGCCATCGGGGAGGATGGCGAGCTGAGCTTCGCCGGCGTGTACTCGACCGTGATGAATGTCCCGCGCGGAGGCGTCATCGAGGCTTACCAGCAGGTCCTAGCCAGTCTTTTCAGCGAGCGTGCGTTGGCCTACCGCAGGAGCCACGGATTGCCGGCGGGGCAGGCGGCCATGGCCGTGGCTTGCCTACGCATGGTCCCCGCCGTTGCAAGCGGCGTGCTTTACACCTTCGATCCCGCTGATCCCTTGTCCGACGCCATGCTCATCAGCGCGGCCTGGGGATACGGGACCACCGTGGTGGAGGGCTCGGGAGCGGCCGACCGCTTTCTCGTCGACCGCCGGCCCCCGCACCCGATCGTGAAAGCGGTAATCGGCGAGAAAACCCACCAGCTCGTCGCGGCCCCGGATTCCGGCCTCCGACG
>JARRNE010000541.1:0-2894 GCA_037385305.1 Chromatiaceae bacterium
ACAGACTCGAGCTTTGGCCGGGGCTGACCCGCGCCGGCTTTGGGTCCTGGCCCTTGCCAGGGGGCCCGCGAGACTCGGAGGACAACGCCATGCCGGATGACAACGGTAAGCTCTATCTCTACGAGGCCCTGGAGCTGCGGAGCGCGTACGATCGGGAGATCCGGCTGCTCGGGCGGCTCATCAACCCCGAGGAGGGACGCCGTGGTGCCTTCCTGACCGAGCGGGACGGCGCCGAGCGGCGCCCCGCGGCGGGGTTCGATCTGCAGGACACCGAGGCGCGGCTCAAGCGGATCAAGCTCAGGCGGCTGAAGCTCAACGAGGCCATTCAGGTGGCCAATTTCCAGAACGAGATCGTCTTCGACGGCGAGCCGGTGAGCCTCGCCCGTGCACTGGAGCTGCGCAAGGCGCTCTTGCAGGACCTCGAGCAGCTGGCTGAAAGGGCCCAGGAGGCGGCCTATGTGCGGATCATCCACAAGGAGGAGCGTGACATCGAGAAGGTACCGCCGCGCGCCTTCGCGGACGCCCACACGGACTTCGAGGCGGCGTTGGAACGGCTGCGTTCCCTGGTCACCGCCCTGCACCGGGCAAACCACGAAGTAACGGTCGCCTTCAGGGACGACTAGGAGCCCGCGGGAAGGCGGGCATCGACTACGCAGACAGGGGGGCAAGCGCGAACCCGCCGTGAGGCGGTCTAGCCCGAAGCCCGACGGCGCAACTCGGGGGTGGTGACGCTTCCTACCCACCTAAAAAAATGGCAGCAACGGCTGGAAACCGGATCGGCGGTTCAACTCCGCCTTTACCCTTTACCGGTGACGGCTTACCCGTTACAGCCTGACCGCTCACCCCTTACCCCCTGGCCCCGCGTCTGCACCCATTGGCCCCCGGCCGCCCGTCAGGCCGGCGCCGACCTGCGCGCTTGGCTCGGATAGGATGCCCAAGGCTCCCCGCTACGCCGCCGTCGGCGCGATAGCCCGGGCATCGGATTCGGCCTGACCGCCTCATCGCGGCGAGGCGCTGTTCCCGCCGCACTCGCTCCACCTCTTCCCGCAACCTTGCCGCCTCTGCCAGCGTCAAGCCTCGGCGCTAACCTGTCGCCATGACGCATCGCATCCTCTATATCGCCGCCTACGACATCTCCGACCCCGCCCGTCTGCGCGACGGGCTGAAGGTGCTCAAAGGTTACGCGAGCGGCCGCCAGAAGTCGGTCTTCGAGTGTTTTCTCACCGCCGCCGAGCGGCAGGAGCTGCTGGCCCGGGTGCGGGCGGTCATCGATAAAGAAGAGGACCGCTTCTTTTTGGTCCGCCTGGACCCGCGGGGCAAGGTGCGCACGCTGGGCAAGGCGGTGAAGCCGGAGGACCCGCCGTGGTTCTACGTGGGTTAGGGATGGCGTGGCAGCAGTGCCGACGTAAGGCCTTGGATCCGGCAGCCGCGGGACCGCCAGCGAGACCTTCATAAAATGAGTACCTTGTACCTCGACCGTCGCGACCTCTCCCTGGAGCTTCAAGGCCGCACCCTTGTCCTGCGCCGAGAGGGCGAGCTCCAAAGCACCGTCCCGCTGCACCTGGTCGAGCGTGTGGTGATGCGCAGCGCGGTGGCAATGGAGAGCGGCCTGCTCGGATCTCGGTGTCACCGTCGTGTTCTTGGACGACACCGGGGCGGTGGTGGCTCGGCTGCTCGGGCGGCCCTACCTTCCCGACTCCCTGCACCACCGGTTGGTGGAGCTCCTGCTGCTGCCCCAGGGCGTGGGGATGTACCGCCACTGGCTCAACAACCTGCGGGGTCGCGCTGCACATTGGGCCGGCCTCAAGCTGGGCGCGCCGGCGGCCCTGCGGGATCCCCGGCACTGCCGGGAATGGCTCAACCGCCAGGCGAGTCGTTACGCCGGTCGCAAGGCGGCCGAACGCAGCTGGCAATGGCTGCGCGCCCTTGCCTTCGGGTGGATGCAGGCGCACCTGCAGGACCTCGGCTTCGGCTCGGACAACGAGCTGGGACAGGTGGGGACCCCGGTGCTGGCCCGGGACCTCTCGGACGTCTTCATGTGGTATCTGGAGCCCGCCCGCATCGGCTGGCTGCGAAGCCGCCATCTTGCCGCCCTGCGAAAGGGTGTGGCCCTGCCGCCGCCCGGACACCGGGAGATCGTCGCCCTGTTCGAGTCCCGCGCCGCCCGGGCGGCGTCCCGAGGGCGGGAGATCACGAGCAATCTGCACCGCTGGCTGATTCACGAGACCTGACCGGAGGCCGGGGTGCCCATCCAAGCCCGGAAGAGCTATCTGCTGTCCTACGACATTGCCGATCCCGACCGGTTGGTGCGGGTGCATCGAACCGTCAGGCGCTGGGGCATCCCGCTGCAGTACTCCGTGTTTCTCGTGCCAACCGACGTGACTGGGCTTCAGGATCTGCTCGGGGAGCTGAAGGCCTTGATCGACGAGCGTGCGGACGACATCCGCGTCTATCCGCTGCCGGCCCGGTTGGAGGTGGTCCGTTATGGCCGGCAGGCCCTGCCCAGTGGGGTTGATCTCGTCGGAACGGATGCAGCCTCGGCTGGCGTCGCAGAGCTTGTTGGATAAAGCGGACCGCAGTAACCTCTAAGATGCGTTGCGTTGCGTGGCCGCAGACCGTTATGCTGACAACCCAGGGATCTTCCGGCTCGCTCCAAGAGAGAAGGCGTTGCACGTCAACTTCCGCGTTCGGCGATTCGTCTGCAACCCCCTTCTCAGGTGGTTGTTTGCAAAGCTGTTCCTGGGCCAAGCAGTTGAAGTCAGAGACCCGAATTGAAGGGGATTAAGACATATGCGGCGCAATGTCTCGCGGAATGCTCCCGTTGAAGTCAGAGACCCGAATTGAAGGGGATTAAGACCTTTAGATGAAAATCCTTTTCGAGTATCTCGAGCAGT
>JARRNE010000542.1:0-5069 GCA_037385305.1 Chromatiaceae bacterium
CCCTCGTCTTTCAGCGCGTCCTCGAGAATGTGCTGACCCGCTGAAGGACGGTGCACTCCCGCCGGCGCACATTGGCCGTTCCGCGACCGGCCTCGGAAACGCTGCCCGCGGGCAGTACCCTCGCCCTCAGGAGTCCCCGCGCCGCTGCGCCGCGTCCTCCTAGGCCCGGGTCTGGGCGGCCTCAGGCAGGATGATGTTGAGCTCCAGGATCTCGCGGCTGTCCTCCTGCTCGTAGTTTACGGAGACCGAGCTCATGTCGACCTCCACATACTTGCGGATGACCTCCAGGATCTCCCGCTGCAGCTTCGGCAGGTAGGAGGGACGGTGGCGCTCGGAGCGGTCATGCGCCACCAGGATCTGAAGCCGCTCCTTTGCAACGGATGCCGAGCCCTTGTGGCGCGTCGAACGGAAATAGTCCATCAGACCCATAAGCTACCCCCCGAAGATCCGGCTGAAGAAGCCTCGTTTCTGCACGCCGAGGAAGCGGTGAGGCACCTCCTCACCGAGGTAGCGGGCAACCATGTCGCCATAGGCCTGGCCCGCGTCACTCTCCACGTCCAAGATCACCGGGACACCGGAGTTGGACGCGTTCAGCACTGACTTGGACTCGGGGATCACGCCGAGGAGATCAAGCGAAAGGATTTCGTGAACGTCTTCGACGCTCAACATCTCGCCCCGCTCCACCCGCTCCGCCGCATAGCGGGTCAGGAGAAGATACTCGCGGATAGGCTCGGCATTGTTCTCAGCGCGCCGAGATCTGCTGGCGAGGATGCCCAGCATCCGGTCGGAATCCCGCACGGACGAGACCTCGGGATTCGTGACCACCAGGGCGTCGTCGGCATAGTACATCGCCATATGCGCTCCGTGCTCGATACCCGCGGGCGAGTCGCAGATGACGTAGTCGCTGGTCTTCGAAAGCTCGTCGAGAACCTTTCCCACCCCCTCCTTCGTCAGGGCCTCCTTGTCCCGCGTCTGGGAGGCCGGCAGGATGTACAGATTGTCGCACCGCTTGTCCCGGATCAGCGCCTGATTGAGATTCGCTTCCCCGTTAATCACATTGACGAAATCGTAGACCACCCGGCGCTCGCAGCCCATGATGAGATCCAGGTTGCGCAGGCCAACGTCAAAGTCGATCACCACGCTGCGGTGTCCCCGCTGCGCCAGCCCCATGGCAAAGGCCGCGCTGGTGGTGGTCTTACCCACACCGCCCTTGCCGGATGTGACAACAATCGTTCTCCCCAAGGTTTCTCCCTCCTAAAAGCGGATGATCTCTCAGCGCACCGAAGACGCGGTGCCCGGCTCATACCCATATTTCGCTGGCGGCCTGCGCGGGCCCAGGCGGACAGAAGAGCGGACGGTCATGGCGCCAGGGCCACCCCGGAGAATGCAAGTCGCCGTTACTGCGACACCCTCTCCGGGAAAAGAGGGCGATTCAGAGCGCACGACCCGCGACTTTGCGGTAATCTCTGACGGTGGTCCCCCATCCCTCGGCAGCAGGGTTTCTCAACCTTCGAGTCCCCGCTAGATTCGTTCGATCCGCAGGACCTTGTCGTCGAGAAAGATCTGTACCGGGTGCCCCTTCAGATCTCCGGGGATATTCTCGCTCACCCGGTAATGGCCGGCGACCGAGACCAGCTCGGCATGCAGCTCCTGGCAAAAGATCCGGGCCTGGGTATTACCCTTCAACCCGGCCATAGCGCGCCCACGAAGGGCCCCATAGACGTGAATATTGCCGTCCGCCATGAGCTCCGCACCCGAGCTCACGGCAGCGACCACCGACAGATCCCCGCCCGGCGCATAGACCCGCTGCCCTGAGCGAACAGGCCGGGTCACCAGGGTGAAGCTGGGAGCCGCCGGGCTCGTCCCTTCCGCCCGCAGCGGGGCTTCATCGGGCACGGGCTCCGGGGACGGCTGCGCCTTCTCACCTTTCTTGGGCCGACGGACGAAGGCTTCCCCAAGGATCGCCAGCTCCATCGCCTCGGCGGCCTCGTTTTGGGTAGCCGTGCCACCGCGCACACCCATCGGGATCATCCGGTAGCCCCGCAACAGTCCCACCAGCAGGGGAAATTCTACCTCCCCCTCACCCCGCGGCACGTCAGCCAAGTCGATGACGATGGGCGTGTTGCGAAAGAAATCCGGCGCCTGCTGGACCTTGATGCTCAGCTCATCCGCGATGGCGTCCATATCGATGCCAAAGAGACGAATGACCGGCAGGGTGAAGGACGCTGCCTTGAGCTCGAAAGCCTGCGGCGCACTCCCGCGCGCTGAGTCTGGATTAGCCGCCATGTGGATGGTGGAAGGAATCCCCGCTTACCGCACTATGAGCCGGATCGCCGCCTTGGCCCCCGGCCCTCTAATAGCCCCCGCTCAATGCTACAGCCTGATCCCCATGGGGCAAAGCCGCCGTCCTGGGCCGCTAACCCGGCGGCCACTGCATGGGCCGGCCGCCGAGCACATGGAGGTGCAGGTGGAGCACAGTCTGGCCGGCAGCCGCGTTGCAATTCATCACGACCCGATATCCAGCCTTCGCGATACCCTCCTGCTCAGCGACCCGCTTGGCGACGAAGATCAGCTTGGCCATCAGATCGGCGTCCCCCGGCTCGAGGTCATTCAAGGTCGGGATCGGCTTACGCGGTATTATCAGGACGTGGGTGGGCGCCTGTGGCGCAATGTCCCGGAAGGCGACCACCTCATCGTCCTCGTACACGATGTCGGCCGCCATCTCCCCCGCCGCGATCTTACCAAAAATCGTCTCGCCCATACCTTCGCTTCCCCTTTAATCTGCCCGCTGCGACGGGCCTACCAAGGCGATTTCTGTCGAATCTTATACCGTCCTGCTTGTCCTTTCGCCCGCCTTCGGCGTCGCGCCCCTAGTCGCAGAGCCCAGCTATGCGGCGGCGCTCCTTGAAGGCAAACGAAAATCCGGCGCAATCCGGTACAAGATTTTCCGGCAATCGCCAAAGATGCCGAGACAAGGTCCGTCTGCGGTCCCCTCCAATCCTCACAGGCGCTGACGACCCGCAAAGGCATGTGCCAGGGTACCGCTGTCCACGAACTCCAGCTCGCCCCCGAGGGGCACACCGTGGGCGATCCGGCTCGCCCGGACACCCTTGCGAGCGGCAATCTCCGCGATGAATTGAGACGTGGCGCTACCCTCCACGGTGGGGCTGATCGCAAGGATCAGCTCCTGGACCACCCCCTCGGCCAGCCGCTTCTCCAGCTGGTCGAGCCCGAGCTCCTTCGGGCCGATGCCATCCAACGGTGAGAGCCTTCCTCCGAGCACGAAATAGAGCCCCGAATAGCCCGTAGCCTGCTCGATGGCAACGATCTCAGCAGGGTGCTCGATCACACAGAGCAGGGATTGGTCACGGTTGGGGCTCGCGCAGAGGGCGCAGAGCTCCCGCTCGCTCAGGGTGTGGCAGCGCGCACAGCGGGTGATCCGTTCCATCGCCTGTCCCAGGACTTGAGCAAGGCGGCGGCCTCCCTCCCGGTCCCGCTCGAGCAAATGGAAGGCCATACGCTGGGCCGATCTCGGGCCGACGCCCGGCAGGCACCGCAGAGCCTCCACCAGCTGATTGAGCAGGGACCGCTCTGCCATGCTCAGAAAGGCAGCTTGAACCCCGGCGGGAGGGGCAAGCCAGCCGTCAGGCCCGCCATGTTCTCTTTCATCTTCTCCGCCACCCGGTGAACTGCGTCGTTCACCGCCGCACCCACCAGATCCTCCAGCATCTCCCGGTCGTCCTCCACCAGAGAGGGATCGATCATGACCCGCTTGACCTCATGGGCCCCGTTCATGACCACCTTGACCATGCCGCCGCCGGATTCGCCGGTCACCTCTTCCTGGGCCAGCTTCTCCTGCGCCTTCTGGAGATCCTCCTGCATCTTCTGAGCCTGCTTGAGGATATTTCCCAATCCACCTTTCACGTTAGATCACCTCTGCTCTAAGCCTTGCCGCCGCCGTTGGACGAGCCTTCATCCGTCGGCTCGATGCTGTTGTCGACCCAACGCGCGTCGAGCTGATCCTGAAGCATCCGGGCAACCGGGTCATCCCGCATCATAGCCTCGGCCGCTGCCTGCCGCTCCGCGGCCGAGCGGGCACGACGCCGGGCGGGGGTCTCGCGGACCGCCTGCGAGGCGCGGATGTCCACCCTCACCTCCCCGCCCAGCACCTCCGCGAGGGCCGCCCGCAGCCGCTGCTCAGCGCTTGCAACACGCATATGCTCGCAGGCCTGGTCCAGGACCAGCGTCAGCCGGCCGCCCTCCAGTCCTGCGAAATCACAGTTGCTGACGAGCTCACTGGCCACGCCACGCAGGCCGAGCCGCCCAACCAGTGCATGCCAATCCTCGGGCCCCCGCAGCACCACCCCGGTCTCCGCCACCGTCGGACCAGTGACCGGGTGAGGGGCGATCCGATTCGCCGACCCCCGCTCTGGGGTCGCTTGCGGGCTCGCGATGGCGAGGCCTTTCTCCGACCTTTCCCGTCCCGACCTCTCCGCGGAGATTGCCCGTCGGGCATCGGCCAGGGCCGCCACGGCGCCTCCCTTCGAGCCGTCGGCGGCGCCCCGCCCCGGCGCCGGGGGGTCCGCCTCCCGGCTCCGGCCCTGGCCCGACGCCGCCGCTGCGCCCCGCTCCGCCGGCCGCCGGCTGTCGCCCACCGGGTCCGGGCGAAACGCAAGCATGCGCAGCAAGACCATCTCGATGCCGGTACGCGGATCAGGGGCCAGGGGAAGATCCTGCTGACCGATGAGTCCGACTTGATAAAAGAGCTGGACGTCCTCCGGGGCCATGGTCTCGGCCATCGCCAGGAGACGTTCCCGATCCGGATCGTCAGCGGCCACGCTGGAAGGCACCTGCTGCGCGAGGGCGACCCGGTGCAGGATGATAAGCATCTCCTGCAGCACGCCGGTGAAATCGGGGGTGAGCTCCGCGATTCGGGCCACTTGGTCCAGGAGGCCGGGCCCGTCGCAACGAGCCAGGGTCTCCACCAGATCCAGGCTCAGGTCGCGGCTTACGGTACCCAGCATGGTTCGGACCGCATCGGCCCGAACCTCGCCGCCGCCGAAGGCGAT
>JARRNE010000543.1:0-2892 GCA_037385305.1 Chromatiaceae bacterium
GACTGCAACCCTGAGCGGAACTCCGGAGAATGCAGATGTGGGTGATAATAGTCGAGCTTGAAGCAGCTATCTTCCGCCTCGTCCTCCTTCCACGCGAGGAAGTGCTTCTCCGGCGTGCCGATGGTGCCGTAGCGCGGCAGGCCGTAGACCATCTGGTTGTTCCCGTAGAGCGTGCGGCTGTGGTTTTCCGCCTCCGTGCGGAGCCTGTGCAAGGCCACGGCAATCTGCGCTGGGCTGTAGCCGCGCCGGGTCAGCCACGCCGTCAGGCAGGCCTTCCTCGACGTTGCTGTTGCCGTCGCGGTCGGTCCAGTCGCCGAGGCAGGGGTAGCGCAGCTCGTCGCGGAACAGTGCGATTACTCGATCTTGGGTGGCCCGCTCGGGTTGGCCGACCTGGGTCACGGATCGCGCTTCCGGTTAAGGGAGCTCTGGAATGGTTCGCCGCATGAAGCTGTCAAACAACAGCACAGTGATGGCGGTATCGCCATGGGCGGGACTGTAGGCCATGCCCTTGCTGATGATCCGGTTGCGGACCGGCGCCACTGCCGACGGCTTTTTGCCCAGCAGATCAGCGATATCCCCCGAGCGATGCGGCCCCGGTCCAAGCTCGGCCATCGCCCGCAGATAGCGCTTCTCAGACGGGGCCAGACGATCAAAGCGCACGCGGAAGAAGCTCGCGTCCAACTCCGCGACGGCGACCTGGGTCGCCTGCAGGGCATCCTCGTGCTTGATCGGACTCGCCTCCGCCTCGCTCCAGGCATGTTTTCCCCATTCTTGCAGGAAATACGGACAGCCCTGGGTGCGGGCGATGATCTCCTCGATGGCTGCGTCCTCGAACTGTACCCGCTCCTGCTCGGCGGGGACGCACAGCGCCCGGCGGGTGCGGCATCGGGGTCGAGCGGGCAAAGCTGGCAAGCGCGCCAAGGGCCTTCTTCAGGGCCTTCTTCAGGGCCTTCTTCAGCGCTTTCTTCACCGCCGCCTTAGTTGCAGACTCGACCTTGGCCGCGGGATGCTGCCCGGGCTGCCAGAGCCGCCCACTGGCCCCCTTGCCGGTCATACCAACCCGATTCTCCCTGTCAGCAGCTCCTGCATCATCCCCTGTTTGATCTGGCCTTGACGCAGGAGAGGCTGACCTAGGCACCGCCGGCCACCTTCGGCTTGCGCAGTAGGATGCTGAGCGGCAGCTCGCTCGACCGGGCGATGTCGTTCCAGTCGATAACCCCGAGGATGTCCTCCGGCTTCTCCAGTGCCCCATTGGCCGTGACCACCGCGACCTCGACGTCCTCCCGACGCATCTGGGCCATGAGATCGAGCAGGGCCCCATGCGAGTCCGCGACGACAAACCGGGACCCCAGGTCAGACATCCCGCCGAGCACCTGAGGCACACGCCGTCGCGCACTGGCGGTTACGACACCGACGACCTTGTTGCGATCCAATACCACCACATGGGCTCGCCGTCGCCTCGCCTCGCCGCGGCGCCGGCTGTGTCTCTCCCAGTCCTGCTGCTCCATCACCACCATGGGGGTGGTCACGGCGTCGGCGTTCGTATGTAGCATAAAACGGTTCGTCTGCAGCGATTCCGGAATGTAATGCCCGCGCCGGATCAGCTTGAGCGTGTAGATGCTGTCACGGCTCAGCATGCGCCGGGTGCCATACGCCAGGGAAACGGTAACAAGCACGGGCAGCATGACGTTGTAGTCTCTGGTCATCTCGAAGATCATCACCATAGCCGTCACGGCAGCACCTGTGACCCCGCCGACGAGACCAGCCATTCCGACCACGGCCATGCTGACTGGATCCATATGCATACCGTCCGCGAGAATCTCGTTGAACGCCGGTGCGTAGGCGCCGCCGAGGGTGGCTCCGAGATAGAGGGAGGGCGAGAAGATCCCCCCGGACGCCCCGGATCCGAGCGTGAGGCAGGTGGCCAAGAACTTGAGTGCGAAGAGCAGGAGCAGGAAGCGCGGATCCCCCAGGGTCTGGTACAAGACGTCCTGAACTGTGGCGTACCCGACGCCCTCCGTGTAGTAGTGGCCGGTGTGCTTCATTAGCAGATACATCATGACGCCCACCAGGGCCATCCCAAGCGCGTGGCGCGAGTAGTAGTTGCCTGGAATACGGTCGAAGAGGTCCTCCGCGGCGTATATTGCGTGAACGAAGACGACGGATACCAAGCCGAGGATGACACCGAACAGGGCATAGATCCCGATCACGTACGGCGTGGTAGCATGAGCAACCGACAACGTCAGCGCCGGTACGTCGAACGCCGGGTAATCACCGAAGTAAAGGCGGCCGATCCAGGTCGCCGTACCCGTGGAAAGGATGACCGGTATCAGCGTATGCGGGCCGACGACCGGCAGGATCAGCTCCAAGGCGAACAAAAGACCCCCGACCGGAGTGTTGAAGGTCGCCGCGATGCCAGCTCCGGCACCGCACGCTACGAGCGTGATCCGCTGTGCCTCGGGCGCTCGGATGAGCTGGCCGAGGGTGGACCCGAAGGCGGACCCGATCTGAATGATTGGTCCCTCGCGCCCGACCGAGCCGCCGGTGCCGATCGAGATCGCCGAGGCGAGAGATTTCACTGCGGCGACGGCAGGGCGAATGATTCCCTTTTGATAATAGATGGCGTCCATCACTTCTGGGACACCATGGCCTTTCGCCTCGGGGGCGAAGTTCTTCACCATGAAGGCGACGAGCAGCGCCCCTGCCACCGGCACCAGTATCACCCACTGGTCCAGCGGGCTTTGCGGCGTATGCACGTTCGCGTCGTAGACAAAGGAGGAGATTCCGAGGAAGGCGAGGTTGTGGATCCAACCAATCATGGCACGGAATATGACGGCACCGTAACCGGCGACAATACCGACCACTATGGCGAGGACAGCCATGCGAAATGGC
>JARRNE010000544.1:0-2886 GCA_037385305.1 Chromatiaceae bacterium
CAGCTCGCGCGCTTGATGGCCAGAAAGGCCTCGGGGTCGGTCACTTTGATTTGGGAGATGGCGCGCGCCTCGCGGAATGGGTCGCGCCCACGGCTGCGCCACTGGGGCGGCAGCTCGGCAAGCTGGCTCGCGCCGTACTGCAGCTGATGCGTCGAGCGATCGATGATGTCGATCACTGTGCAGTGGGTCTTCTCGGGCGCGGGACGCAGCCCCCGGCCCAGGCACTGGTTGTACACCAAGGGTGAGGTGGTGGGCCTGGCCAACAGCACGCACTGAATGCTCGGATCGTCGAATCCTTCGGTCAGCACGCCGTAGTTGAGCAGCAGCTGCAGGTCGCCGCGACGGAACTGGGCGAGGATCTCGTCGCGGTTCCTGGTGCGGCCGACGAGCACGGCGGCGCAGTGACCCCGCCCGACGAAATCGGCCGCGAGCTGATGCGCATGGCGGACACTCGCGCAGAAGACGAGTGTCTTGCGGCCCTTGGCCTTGCTCTCCCACGCGCGCAGGGTCAGCGCCCGGACGTGCGGCATCTCCATCACGGCGGACAAGGCCCCGACCTGGAAATCGCCCGCGGAACGCTTGACCCGATCGAGACTCAGCGCGGCCTTCACGCCCCAATACTGGATCGGCACTAGGTGGCCCAGGTCCTGCAGCTCCGGCCTGCTGATCTCATAGGCCACCATGTCGAAGAGGTCGAGGGCAGAGCGGCCGTCGCTGCGGCGCGGTGTCGCCGTCATCCCGAGCAGCAGGGCGTCGCCGGCGCGCGCATCGTGGAAGTGCTCGATGACCTCGACCCAGCTCGGGGCAAGCGCCCGGTGACACTCGTCGCAGATGATCACCGAGAAGAGGCGGGGAAGGTAGGCATCCTTGCGCTTGCTGAGCGACTGGATCGAGGCAATGATCACTTGTGCCGAGGGATCGGCCCGCCGTTCACCCTGGTCGATGCCTACGGCGAGGCCGGGAAGGTGCCGCTGCAGCTTCTCCGCCGTCTGATCCAGGAGCTCCCGGCGGTGGGCAATGAAGAGGACCTTGCCCCCGCCGATCATCGGCAGCAGGCGCTCGATGATGAGCGTCGCGATGATCGTCTTGCCCGCACCGGTGGGCAGGTGCAGCAGCATCTTGCGCGCGCCGCCGTTGTAACGGGTAAGCACCTCCCTGACAGACCTTTCCTGATAAGGGCGCGGGCGAAATTGATTGGGTAATGGGCGCATCGGGTGAGCGTACACAGTCAATCGATCCGGTGGCGCAGGTTACCGACCAGCGAAGTGGTATTTCTTGCTTCGCCGATAGGGGGCGTGGCGATTGCGTCCATCGTCAAGCTCCGGTCGGATTCTCACCTGCAATCCGCCGTATCAGGCCGCACGCCGCTGGCGCCATGCGCAGCCGACCCAGCCTGCCCTTTCAGGGCACGCACGTTGTCCAGCGCGCCTGCGTGGCGGGTGACCACCGCCGCTCAAATTTCACCGCTGGCGAGGGCCTCGAGCGTCTCGTCCATGAGCTCGCTGACCGCTTGCAGGCATTCGGCCGCACCCTCGGGTAGGTGGTCCGCCTGTTGAAGAATGTTGCGCACCAGCAGCAAGCTCCGCTGCATCGCCCGGAGGTTACGCACGGACTCCCAGCTCATCGCCTCGTCGATGTGAAACAGCGCGCGGTCCCAGCCATGGAATCCTGGGTTATCGGCCACTTCCTGCCGAAGACACTGCCAAGCGCCCTGCAGGTCGGACAGGATAGTCTTCTCGTAGCCGCTCGGCTCGGTATCAAATCCCAAGATCCTGCCCCCGTGCTTGCCCCTACTGTACCCGACTGGGACGCCTTGGCATAGCCCGAGGCAGAGTACCTGTTCGAATAGCACGTGCAGTGGCTTGCGCCTGCTGCGCTCGACGCCCACATCAAGGTCCACCACAGACCCATCGACCGGCGGATACCAAGCTGAGCCAGGCCGAGCGTGGCCTGAACCAGACGAGGCACGAGCTCGCGCTCGGCACGGCCGGGCGGCACCGGCCTGACGTGCTCGCCCCGCAGGAAGCGTACCAGAGCCAGAAGGCCAAGGTCCGGGAGGGCGGTGCTCGTCCAGTTTCCCTCTCTGAGCATCGGCTTCTCCGGGCCCCTGAAGCCACGGGGCGGCCGCGCGCTCGGCACTATCGGCGCGGCGGACCACGACGCCAGTAGCGAAGCAGGAGATAACCGGTGACCATCCCACCCAGGTGGGCGAAGTGAGCTATCCCTTCCATGGTCCCCGTCACCCCGGCGAGGAGCTCAACGGCCCCGTAGCCGATAACGAACCACTTGGCCTTAATGGGGACAGGCAGAAACAGCAGCATGAGCTCGGCCTCTGGAAACAGGAGACCGAAGGCGACGAGAAGGCCGAAGACGCCGCCCGAGGCACCGAGAACCGGATAGGCGGGACCGCCTTGAAGCAGCGCAATCTCCGAGACCGTGAGCTGGGTGAGAGCTGCGCCGATCACGCAGCTGAGATAATAGACGGTGAACATCCGCCCGCGCCACACGTACTCCAAACGCGTGCCGAAGAGCCAAAGGGCGTACATGTTGAGCCCCAGATGGAGCAACCCCGCATGCAGGAACGAATAGGTGATGATCTGCCAGGGCCAGAAATGGGGAAGCCCTTCGGCCCAGGACGTCGTCGTCAAGAGCCCCCCGGGCCACAAGGCAAACCAGCTGATCAGGAGGTTCGGATAGACCAACTCCCCGAGGAAGACGAGGCCGTTGAGCAGCAGGAGTGTTCGGACAACAGGAGTAAGCATCTCACCTCCCACAGAGTTATCCACAGGAGCTGTGAATACGAACCACTCTTGCAGCGACTGCCGCGCACTGCGATCCCTGCTCGGAGGTGAGATGCTTACTCCTGTTGTCCGAACACTCCTGCTG
>JARRNE010000545.1:0-2886 GCA_037385305.1 Chromatiaceae bacterium
CCCCCGGCGGCAGCCAGGAGTTCATGCATCCGGGGTACGAGCTCACCCATACCCAGTCGGCCTTGGTGCTGGAGCAGCTGATCGGTCAATATATGTTCAAGAAGGCCGGGGAGGACGCAGCGAAATGAAAAGGTTTGCGATCTACGCGATCGTGCTCCTGTGGTTCGGCGGTGGGTTTGCGGCCGACGATTCGGCATCGACCCTGGTCCGTAATACCAGCCAACGGATGCTCTCTGCCCTCGAGAGTCACCGGGCCGAGATCGATCGCGACCCGGCGCGCCTCTACTCCCTGATCGATGCCATTGTCGTGCCCCATTTCGACTTTGAGCGGATCACCGAATCCGCGATGGGGAGATTCTGGCGTCGGGCGACCCCCGAGCAACGCAGCGAGCTCACTCGGCAGTTCCAGGAGCTCCTCATTCGTACCTATGCCAAGGCCCTGCTCGCCTATTCCGGTCAGAAGATCCGATACCTCCCGGCTCGCTCCGGTGGCTCATCGAACGTCGTCACGGTCGCCACCCAGGTCCAGGAGGCCGGAAGCCCGCCGGTTGCCATCGACTACAGCCTTTACCGGAGGAACGGTGACTGGAAGGTGTATGACATAGCCATCGACCACGTCAGCCTGGTGGCAAACTACCGCAGCAGCTTCGCCTCCCAGATCCGCGAGGGGGGCATTGACGGCCTGATTCGTCGACTGCGGGAGATGAACACGAAGAAAGGCCGCGCATGAGCGACGCCCGGATCCTTTTAGTGGGCGATGCGGCGCTGCGGGTCGAAGGCGTGCTGGATTTCACGACCGTTGGGCGCCTGGCGGTCGAAGGCGGGCGGCTTCTCTCGGGTGAAGGTCCGTTGGAGATCGACCTGGGCGCTGTGGTCCAGGCGAATAGTGCCGGCTTGGCGCTCCTGGTGGAGTGGCTGGATCTCGCGCGACAGCGCAACCTGACCCTGCGTTTCCGCAATTTGCCGGACTCGTTGGCCCGGCTGGCCGCGCTGACCAATCTCACGAGCCTGCTGCCCGTCGTTCCCCGTCGTGCATAGCGGCGCGGCGGCTCTGGCCCGGCCTGAACCGGGGCAGGAACAACCCTTTCGCGAGCCGAGAATGGACAAGCTCGTCATCACCGGCGGCGCAGCGCTCGACGGTGAGGTTCGTATCGCCGGTGCCAAGAACGCGGCGCTTCCGATCTTGGCGGCGACCTTGCTTGCCGAGCCGCGGATCACCCTGTCCAACGTGCCTCGCCTGCGTGACATCGCCACCACGCTCGAGCTGCTCCGGCGCATGGGGGTCGTATTCGGCCGGGACGACGAGCGGCTGCGGATACAGGTGGACGCCGGCAAGGTCTCCAGCTTTGCCGCTCCGTATGAGCTGGTGAAGACCATGCGCGCATCGATCCTCGTGCTGGGTCCCCTGTTGTCGCGCTTCGGCCGGGCGGATGTCTCGCTGCCCGGGGGCTGCGCCATCGGCGCCCGTCCGGTGAACCTCCACATCGAGGGACTCCGGGCCATGGGGGCGGAGGTCACGGTCGAGAACGGCTACATCCGCGCCCGCGCTAGGCGGCTGCGGGGGACTCGCCTGGTCATGGACATGGTCACGGTGACGGGCACGGAGAATCTGATGATGGCCGCGGTCCTCGCGCAAGGAGAGACCGTCATCGAGAATGCGGCCCGCGAGCCCGAGGTCGCTGACCTGGCCGATTTCCTCAACCGGTTGGGCGCCAGGGTCTGCGGGGCCGGCACCGATACCATCTCCGTGGAGGGGGTGGATAGCTTGAACGGCGGTAGCTACCGGGTTTTGCCGGATCGCATCGAGACCGGCACCTACCTGGCGGGCGCGGCCATGACCGGCGGGCGCGTCGTCGTGCGGGACACCCGCCCGGACCTCCTGGACGCGGTCCTGGGGAAGCTGCGGGAGTCAGGGGCACGGATTGAGACCGGGCCCGATTGGATCTCGCTCGATATGGAAGGTCGGCGGCCGCGCGCCGTGGACGTGCACACGGCGCCCTATCCCGCGTTCCCCACGGACATGCAGGCCCAGTTCTGCGCCCTCAACAGCGTGGCCAAGGGCGTCGGCACTGTGACCGAGACGGTGTTCGAGAACCGCTTCATGCACGTGCTGGAGATGCAGCGCATGGGGGCCAACATCCGGCTCGAGGGCAACGTCGCTATCTGTTCCGGCGTGGACCGGTTGACCGCCGCCCCCGTGATGGCAACGGATCTGCGGGCATCCGCCGGTCTCGTCCTGGCCGGCCTGGTGGCCCAGGGCGAGACCCTGGTGGATCGCATCTATCATATCGACCGCGGCTACGAAAATATCGAGGCAAAGCTCGCGGCGCTGGGTGCCCGCATCCGGCGCGTGAAGGGCTGAGGGGGTCCGATTCGGCATGGACCCCGCCGCGGCCCTCACCATCGCGCTGTCTAAGGGGCGCATCTTCCAGCAGACCCTGCCCCTGCTGACCCACGCGGGCATAGCTCCGCTGGATGATCCGGAGACCAGCCGCAAGCTCGTCCTGGCAACCAACCGGCCCCAGGTGAGGCTCGTCATCATTCGTGCGAGCGACGTACCAACGTACGTGGAGTACGGTGCCGCGGATCTGGGCATCGCCGGCAAGGACGTGCTGATGGAGCACGGGGGCGATGGCCTCTATGAGCCCCTGGACCTCCGGATTGCCCGCTGCCGCATGATGGTGGCGGGTGTCCCAGGCGCGGATCTGGGTCCCGGGCGCCTGCGCATCGCCACTAAGTACACCCGCAGCGCGGAACGTCACTTCGCGGCCCAGGGCAAACAGGTGGAGATCATAAAGCTGTACGGCTCCATGGAGCTCGCGCCCCTGGTGGGGCTGTCCGACCTGATCGTGGACCTGGTCGAGAGCGGCAACACCCTCGAGGCAA
>JARRNE010000546.1:0-2879 GCA_037385305.1 Chromatiaceae bacterium
GCAAAGCCACACAGGAGGGCCGCTGTGCAACTGCATCTGAACTTCCCCCAGCTTCCGCTCCCCCACGAGGAGGTGTGGGCACAACTGAGCGACGCCGATCGCGCCGCGGCGCTCCAAGCGCTGGCGCAACTGATCACCAAGGCGGCACTGGACGTGCAACAGGAGGCAAACGATGACTGACCTCAGCAAGATCCAACCCCTGCACCGCCAACGCGCCGCCTGTGTCTATATCCGCCAGTCGACCCCTCACCAAATGGAGCATCATCGCGAGTCGACCGCCCGCCAGTATGCCTTGGTGGAGCGGGCGCACGAGCTCGGCTGGGCACGCGAGCAGATTCACGTCATCGACGAGGACTTGGGGGTCTCCGGCGCCGGTGATGCCGAGCGGGCCGGCTTCGCGCGCCTGGCCGCGGAGGTCGCATTGGGACACGTCGGCCTCATCCTGGGGCTGGAGGTCTCGCGTCTGGCACGCAACAATGCCGACTGGTACCGGCTGCTGGACCTGTGCGGCATGACCGATACCTTGATCGGCGATGACGACGGACTCTACCATCCGGGGCAGTTTAACGATCGGCTCTTGTTGGGGTTGAAGGGGACCATGTCGGAAGCGGAGCGTCACATCATTCGCGCCCGCCTCGACGGGGGCATCCGCAACAAGGCCGCACGCGGAGAGCTGCGCCGGGGCCTGCCCGTGGGCTTCGTCTGGGGCGAAGCGGACGGTGAGGTGCTGTTTCATCCCGATGCGGCCGTTTGCAGGGCGATCCGGGCGGTGTTCGAGCGCTTCGCCGAGTTTGGCTCGGCACGCCGGGTGTGGCTGTGGTTCCGTTCCGAGGGACTCGACTTCCCATTACAAACGATCACCCTGGCGGAGATTCGCTGGGTAGCCGCCTCCTACCACGCTATTCACCAGGTGCTCACCAACCCGGTGTATGCGGGCGCCTATGCCTATGGCAAGAGCCGCCACGAACGCTATGTGGACGAGAGCGGGACCATCCGCAAGCGGGTGCGCAAGCTGCCCCGCGAACAATGGGCGGTGCTCATCGGCGATCATCACCCGGGCTACATCGACTGGGAGACCTATGAGGCCAATCAGACACGGCTGGCGCAGAACACCCGGCCCCGTCCTCATCAGGGGGGCGGGGCAGTGAGGGAAGGCAGCGCCTTGCTTCAGGGGCTGGCCACCTGCGGGCATTGCGGGCGGCGCCTGCGCACCCACTACAGCGGTCACAACGCCACCCCAGGCTACCACTGTGCGGGCAAGCAGATCGTCGACGGGCGGGGCTGCTATTGCCTCAACGTCGGCGGCGTACAAATCGATGCGGCGGTGGCACAAGCCTTCCTCCATGCGCTCACGCCGGCAGGCATCGAGGCGGTGGTGCTCGCCGCCGAGCAACGCGAAGCCGACCAGGACGCGGCACTCGCGCAGTGGCGCCTGGCCGTGGAGCGGGCCCGCTACGAGGCCGAGCGGGCCGAGCGGCGCTACCGCCTGGTCGAGCCGGAGAACCGCCTGGTCGCCCGCGGCTTGGAACGGGAGTGGGAGCAGCGCCTGCGCGAGCTCGCCGAGACCGAGGCCGAGCTTGTCCGACGCGAGCAACAGCGCCCGCGCACCCTCGGCCCCGAGGAGCGACAACGCCTCGCCGTCCTCGGGACCGACCTGGAGCTGGTGTGGTCGGCGGCGAGCACCACGGACCGCGACCGCAAGGAGTTGCTACGCACCCTCCTCGAGGAGGTCATCATCCGGGTCGAACGCGCCGCGGCCAAGGCCGAGCTGACCTTGCGTTGGCGCGGCGGCCTGATCACCGAGCTCGCCATCGACCTGCCGCACTCCAACCCGCCACCAATCCGCACCGCGGAGGACACCATCGACCTGGTACGCCGCCTGGCGGTGCATTATCCCGATGCGACCATTGCCGGAATTCTCAACCGCCAGGGCCGCAAGACAGCCACCGGGCAGCGTTTCACCGCCGCAGCGGTCGGCAATCTCCGTCGCTACTGGAAGATCCCGCGTTGCCAACCCGCCGGCGAGCCGCCGCAGGGTCCTCTGGTCAACATCAAGGAGGCGGCGCAAATCCTTGGCGTCGCACCCTCTACCGTGCATCGCTGGCTCAACGACGGTTTCATCGCAGGCGAGCAGATCACACCCGGCGCGCCCTGGCGTATCCGTCTCACCGACGAGCTCAAGGCCCGCTTTGTCGAGGAGGCGCCAGAGGGCTTTCTGCCCATGCTCGAGGCCACCCAACGCCTGGGGGTGTCGCGTCAGACGGTGATGCAGCGCATCAAGCGCGGCGAGCTAGAGGCTGTCCATGTGCGCTGCGGTAAACGCCAGGGGCTGCGGATCAAAGTGATCAACGCCACGCCTGACCTATTCGATCCGTCCCCATGATATCGGAGCATACGCCCCGACGGACCTGATCACGCCGCCAACGACTCCGCAGCAATCAGCTGATCGCTCTCATTGGCGATCCTATCCCCATCCGCCAGGGTTATACCACGGCCCTGGCGGTTCCTTCACCGACATGGCACGACAGCCCCTTCGTCGATGAGAAACATCGCCACCAGTGCGTTTGCCGTAGGCACTGAAGCGGCGCCTTTGATCTGGAAAAGATGGCGTAATCCTTTGCGGTCACACCCAGTCCAACACCGCGAGCCCCATGATTTCTTCTTCCCCTGGGGGTCAATGACGGCGATATGTCGGCAGTCTACCTGGCCTCCTATCACGGCCCCATACACCAATGGTGTCGCACTGTAAAGAGCTCGATTGTTTCGCCAGCAACACGTGATTGGCGCACGACAAGTCCTCGTGCGCACCTCCGCCACATGTCGTTTGCGCAGGTGCTCGAGATAGCGTTTGTCGGGCGATGCCCCGCAGACTATCCTTC
>JARRNE010000547.1:0-2877 GCA_037385305.1 Chromatiaceae bacterium
TCCTTCCGCGCTGCGTCCGTTCCGCGGACCGGTACGGGACTCAATCCCCTGGTGGACGCCGCCGCCCCTCTGCTCGACCTGGCGGGGCAGCTCCGCACGACCGTATCGCATCCCGACCCCACCGGCCTGCGCGACCACCTCATTCAGGAGGTTCGGACCTTCGAGGCGACAGCCCGCGCGAGTGGCATTCCCGAGTCGGTGGTTCTGCCCGCCCGGTCTGCGCTCTGCTCCCTGCTGGATGAGTCCGTCCTCAAGACACCCTGGGGCAGCGAGAGCGTCTGGAGCAAGCAGGGCCTGCTCATTTCCTTCCACAACGAGGCGTACGGGGGCGAGAAGGTCTTCGTCCTGCTGGAGCGGCTCATGGCCTACCCGGGCGGGAATCTGGACACGCTGGAGCTGCTGTACCTGTGCCTGACCCTCGGGTTCGAGGGCCGCTATCGGGTACGTGACGGCGGCCGCGACCAGCTGGAAGAGCTCCGCGAGCGGCTGTATCAAATGATCCGTGCCCACCGAGGCGAGACGGAGCGGGACCTCTCCCCCAACTGGCAAGGCATCGTCGAGCGTCGGAATCCCTTGATTCGCCATGTCCCCCTCTGGGTGTTGTCCGCGGTGGCCGCCGTCCTCCTGCTCGGCCTCTTCATGGCATTCAGCTTCTTCCTCAACCGGGCATCGGACCCGGTCTATGACGCCCTGAGCAACCTGGATACGGGCCTACCTGCGGTCACGGCCGGACCGCGGGAGCCGCTGCCGCCGGTGGTGTCGGGATGCGATACGGTCGCGCGCAGCTGCCCCACAAGGTCGAGCAGAGGGGCGGCTGCGTCCACGAGGGGATTGAGTCCGGCACCGGTCCGCGGAATGGGCGCGGCGCGGAAGGATGCCTCGGGAATCGCCGGGGCCGGCGTCGGCGAGGGCCCCGGCGGGGGAGGGCTGGCACCGGGGGGCCGCCGGCCGCCGGGCATCGGGCGCAGCAGGGTCCGGTCGAGATCACCGGAACCGGCGAACGGGTCATCCTGGTTCACGGCTTACTCCCTGATTGCCCAAAACTCGAGCTCGAGCCCGGGGAACTCGCCGCCGATGTGCATTGCAAAGGCGCCGGAATTGCTGAGCTTTGGCCAGAATTCACTCGTCCGATCCAGCTCGAAGTACGCGAACCCCGCGTGGAAGGGGATCTGCCGCGGGGCCACCGGCAGGGCTCGCATGGAAATCCCCGGGAGCGCGAGCTTGACGAACTCCTGGATGTTCTCCACCGGACCTATCTTCACCTGTGACGGAAAGCGGGTCCGCAGGGTTTCGTAATTCATCTTGGCGCTTGCCGCCAGCACGAAGGTCGCGGTTGCAAGGAGGTTGCGGTCCGGGACCGGCGCGACCCGGAAGCCGAACTTGCGCTCTTCGACAGGGATGGCGATCGCCCGCTCCTCGAGGACCCGGCTCAGGGCCTCACGCAGGGCCGCCATCACTGGGAAGAAGGTTGCCTGCAGATCGTCATGACGGTAAGGGGGAAACTCCGGCGGACGTTTGGACGCGGTGGTGAAGGTCGCCAGCTCACCGGCCATGGGCAGCAGGAGGCGATAGAGGGTCTCCGGGTGAAGCCCCTGGACCTTGGTGAGGTGCGCAACGAGTGGCTCCAGGCGATTCACGACCTGGAGCAGCAGGAAGTCCGCGACCTCGGCGACACCCCCTCGACCGGACTGGCTGACTCGGCTTGCCAAGCCCTCTGCCCGGTGGTGCAGCAGGCCAAGCAGCTCGCCGGCGAAGCTCGCAAGCTGAGGGGCCGCCTTGTGGTCGAGACAGGGAGGGATATAGCTTTCGTCTAAGACGATCCGCTTGTCCGCGCGGCATTCGATGACACGGGCGATCCCCGTGTACGCGTAGCCGTCACGGTGGGCGCTCTCCAGCAGCAGGGCCAGATTGAGCTTGCCCACTTGAACCGGGGCTGCCGTCTGTGCCCCGACGTTATTGTCCTTGACCTCCTCCTCGCCCGTGCGATAGCGCAGGACCTCTCTACCGTCTTCTCCGAGTCCGGCCTCCGGGACCCCGGGCTGTTGGAGGGGAAGAGACAGGTACACGATCTGATTCTGCACTCCCTCCTTGAGCTCCAGCGGTACGGGCGGAGGATCGTCCGTCGGAATGTTGAAGGCCGTCCCGTCAGGCAGGACGCCGCTCGCAGCAGTCAGGGCGATCTTACCCATCGACAGCAAGTCCGTGTCGATCGCCAGCTCCCCGACCCCCCGCCCGTATGCGACTAAGTGATTCAGCCGGTGCTCGATCAGGTGCTCCAGATAGCGGTCATGCTGCTGGAAGTGCTGGGGCTTGAGAAACAGCCCCTCGGACCAGAGCACCTTGTTCTTCCAAGACATAGGCGAAGTCTACTTGTTCGTAACGGTGACGGAATGCGGGCCGAGTCGAATGAGAATGAGGTTGTCCTTCCCTTGGTGCAGGGGATAAGTGGCGCGCCATCGGGACTCGTCGAGATCACGATAGGCGCCGACGACGCCCAGATACTGGGTATCCGGAGCCGCCTTGCGTACAACCGTTCGCGCGGTGCCCGGGCGCATGTCGAGCTCTTCCCGGGCGAGCAGGTCAGGACCCAGGGCCGCAGACTCTTTGTCGAACAGAGTAAAGAAGTCCGCGCCTTCGAAGCTTCCGGTCGTCTTCAGCTCGTAGAGCCGGACCACCAAAGGCGACGGCTGGCCTGCGGCGTTCGGATTGATCCCCGGCTCCGCGGCTATCTCCGCGCTGATGAGGGTCGGAGGAGGTGTGCCTCCGACGCAGCCCCCGAGTATCGAAGCGGACAAACTCACCAGCAGGCAGGCTTTCAGCCACGCCCAGTGTCTCTTCTCGAGCTGCATCTGCGGCGCCCTCCCCAGCTAGCCCTTG
>JARRNE010000548.1:0-4470 GCA_037385305.1 Chromatiaceae bacterium
GATCATGGTGCATCACCCTGTCACCGGCGAGGCGCGGGAATACACCATGCCGGCGGGCGGTCGGGGCTACATCCGTCCTCCTTCCCTCATCAGTCTGTGGTCGACGGCGCCGTTTCTCCTCAACAATACCCTCGGGGACTTCTACTGGTCCGGCTCGGTTCGGGATCGCATGAAGTCCTTCAACAGCGGCATCCAGCAGCTTCTGTGGCCTGAGCGGCGTAAGGGGAACCGGCGCTACCTGACGGCGTCCGGCAAGAGCGTGCCCGGCATTATCGATGTCACCAGCGCGACAAGCTACCTGCGGGTCCCCAAGGGCTATCTGCCGGATTTCCTGCAACCGCTCGTTGGCCCGTTGAGCAGTGTCAAGCCGTGGATCTTCTCCGAAGAGGGCCTCGAGATCGGCCCCATCCCCAAGGGCACTCCCATCAATCTCGTCTCCAACATCGATCTGGAGCGCAGGGCACAGGTGCTGGCGGCGCTGCTCAAGGCCAAGCGAGCGCTTGCAGCCCTCCCGCGCGGCGCAAGCGATGCGCAGGCACGCAAGGCATTCGCAGACTTGGTCGACCCCCTCATCGCCGTGAGCAAGTGCCCGGATTATGTAGTGAACCGGGGGCACTACTTCGGCACCGACTACTTCAAGGAAGAGCCTGGTCTCGGCGAGGGGGACAAGCGGGCCTTGATCGAGTTCCTGAAGACGATGTAGCCGGGTCTGCCCACTGACAAACAGGTCGCCGCCAATGCACAAGCGGCCCCTCTCCGAGCAAGTCGCGGTATCTCGTCGCCGATTCGTGGCGCTCCTTGGCGCGGTCGTCTCAGGGGCGGCGGGACTGCTTGCCGGCTGCGTGGGCTTCTTGCGGCCCGATCGGGACTCACCGCCATCGCCCGCCCTCAATTGTGTGGAAGCAGACGATGGCGGAGAGGGGTTCGACTACGTGGTCGTCGGCTCGGGCGCCGGCGGCGGTCCGCTGGCAAGCCGGCTGGCATTAGCCGGCTACCGGGTGCTCCTGCTGGAGGCGGGGGGCGAGGACGAGCCTTACGACTATCAGGTGCCTGCCTTCCACCCCCGGGCCTCGGAGAACAAGCTCTTGGCGTGGAGCTTCTTTGTGCGGCACTACGGCAGCAATGCCCAGCAGGCGCGGGACGAAAAGTTCGTGGCGAGGGCGAACGGCGTGCTCTATCCGCGCGCGGCGACGGTCGGCGGATGCACGGCGCACAACGCCCTGATCCTGATCTATCCGCACAACAGCGACTGGGATCATATCGCCGAGATCACCGGCGACGCGTCCTGGAGTGCGGACAACATGCGTCCGTATTTCCAGCGCCTCGAGCGGTGTGAGTATGTGGCGCCTGACGATACCGCGAGCCGTCACGGCTTCAAGGGTTGGCTTACCACCAACGTCGCCGATCCGCTCCTCATGGTGCGGGACAGGTTTCTGCTGACCCTCGTGGGCGCGGCGCTGCGGGAGTCGCTCGTCAGCGTGGGCCGTTCGGTGACCCAGCTGCGAACAAAGCTCTACAGTCACTTCGACCCCAACGATTGGCGATTGGTCAAGACAAGCGCCGAAGGGGTCTGTCTCACCCCCCTCTCTGTCGACGCCGGGAAACGCACGGGCAGCCGTGAGCTCATCCGTCAGGTGCGGCAGTCCTGCCCGCAGAATCTGGTCGTTTGGACCCATTGTCTGGCGACCCGGGTTCTGCTCGACAAGGACAAGCGCGCCACAGGCGTGGAGTACCTCAGGGGTGCCCACCTCTACGCGGCTGACCCGGGTTACAAGGGGGGCGACGAGATCTCCGTCGTCACCAGGATGAAGGGCAAGTTCTCGGCTGTCGAGGGCATGAAGTTTCGGCCCCCGCGAGCAGGGGAGGAGCCGGACCCGCAGTTTCGCGATTGGCTCCGGGACAAGGGCCCTTACACGACCAACGGCGCCGTCGTTTCGCTGATAAAGCGCTCCTTCCCGGATCGCCCTGAGCCTGACCTCTACATCTTCGGGCTGACCGGTTACTTCAAGGGCTACTATCCCGGCTACTCGCGGGCGATCGCGCGCGGCGAGGACTACTTCACCTGGGCCATCTTGAAGGCCCACAGCAACAATCGGGCGGGTCGCGTCACCCTGCGCTCCAAGGACCCACGGCAGGTCCCCGAGATCAACTTTCACTATTTCGGGGAAGGGACGGGCGCCGGGGACGATCTGGAGTCGGTCGTCGCCGGGGTCCAGACGGTACGCCGGATCACTGCGCGCTGTCGCAATGCGATCGAGGAGGAGGTCCTGCCCGGACCGGACGTGGCGACGACCGACCAGATCCGCCTGTTCGTCCGAGACAATGCCTGGGGCCACCACGCCTCCTGCACCTGCAAGATGGGGCCGGCGAGCGACCCCACGGCGGTCGTGGACAGCCGGTTCCGGGTGCACGGGACCCGGAACCTGAGGGTGGTGGATGCCGCGGTCTTCCCCAGGATACCCGGCTTCTTCAGCGTCTCTGCGGTGTACAGGATCAGCGAGAAGGCGAGCGACGTGATTGTCGAGGACGCCAAGGCGGGCTCCGGCGCCCGCGTCCGGGTTTGAGCTGGCACGAGTCGAAGATCTGGCCGTCGCAGTCGGGGCGAGGCCTGCTCCGAGGCGGCCCTGAACAGCGGCCACGACGGCCGCGGAGGTTTGGAGGATGAGCACGGTTCCGACGCCGGGCATCGGCCCGACTCAGCTGGACGACCCCATCCGCACTGCCAAGGACATGACCAGAGGAGACCGAGCCGCCGGCCTTGCGGCGCTCAACTCGCTCTTTCGGGAGGGACAAATCCCCGAGCCACCGCCCGACGGTCCTTACAAAGGCGAGCTGGTCGCTGTCGACATTGCGCCGGCAGTCAGCCGGCTGGTGGAGGGGCTGGCTTCCCTCTGGATGCCCTGGAAAGGGAAGTTTCTCATCCGAGCCCAGAATCGTGGGGACAACATCTTCAGCCGCGGGTCCCGCATGGCATTGCGGATCCTGTTCCCTTTTTACCGGGGCATGAGCGACTACGAGCCCGACAGCTTCCGCGCCTTCGTCTTCCAGACGTCCATAGCCGCCGGCATGGTCGATCGGGACCGTCAGGTCTTCCGGATCGACTACGACCGCCCGGACAACCCAGCCCTATCGATCAGGCGGATCGTCGACGAGATCGTTCAGGTGAGGGAAGGCGTTTACCTCGGCAAGATTCACTTCAAGTGGTGGTGGGGCCGCTGGGCGATGATCGGCTACTTCGCCCTGCGCCGACGCGATTGATGGGCTGGGCCGAACCCTCGAGGCAGGGCACGGCGAAGCCTGGCCTTCGGGCTCGAGGGTCGTTTGCGGGGAGGCACACGAGCGCGGATTCCCGCGCCGTTACATCTAGTCCTTGAGGAGACTGGCGATGGCAGGTGACATCGGGCAAACCCAGGGCAAGAGCAAGCGCGACGGCTTGGGCCCCAAGCTCCTTCGATGGTGGGCGATTCTTTCGGCCTTGATCATCGCCGTCCTCATCGGGATAGGCGTCTATGCGGCGAATCGGTTTCTGCCGAACCGGCCGGTCACCTACGCGGACATCCGGGACCACTTCAAGTACGGCTCCACGGGGGGCGAAGCCAATTTCGGCTTCCCCTACTGGATCTGGCAGGAGATGCCGCTCTTGTGCCCCGACTATCTGCCGGCGGACCGATTGGCGCCGGACTATCAGGCGCGGGTCGCGAGCTACCGGCGGGGGGAGACCGCGGCGGACCGTCTCGCCCTCTCCCGGGAGGGATACAAGGCGCTGGGCCTCCTCTACGAGACCGGACCGGACGCCCGGGAGAAGGATTTGCCGGCGGGGGTATCGAGGCGCCGGAACCTCGGACTGGACCGGGTTTTTTTCAACTGTGCCGTCTGTCATACCAGCACCGTGCGGGACGCCCCCGGGGACAAGCCCAGGCTGGTGCTCGGCATGCCGGCGAATCGGCTCGACCTTTACGGAGTCGAGCGGTTCTTCTTCCAGTGCGCCAACGACGAGCGCTTCAACAAGCACAATATCGTGCCTGCAGTGGACGCCTTGGGGGCGGACCTTGGGTTTGCGGACCGCTATCTCGTCTACCCGGTCGCCGTCTGGGTCATGCGGGACCAAGTCAAGCGGCTCGAGAGCCGGCTCGGCTTCTATGCCAAGCAGCCTCCCTGGGGGCCCGGCCGGGTGGACACCTTCGGCGCCGCCAAGGCCATCTTCGACTGGCCATGGAAAGACCTGCCCGACTGGCACAAGGACGGTTCCGTTGACCGCGAATCCATCGGTACCGCCGACTTTCCTTCTATCTGGCTGCAGGCCCCGCGCAAGCGCCGGGCCGACGGCAAGCAGATGCAGCTCCACTGGGATGGGAACAACGACAAGGTGGAGGAGCGGAACCTGAGTGCCGCCTACGGCACCGGTGCCCTGCCACCCATCATCGACCATGCCGCCATAGGCCGGATCGAGGACTGGCTGCTGAGTCTGGA
>JARRNE010000549.1:0-2866 GCA_037385305.1 Chromatiaceae bacterium
TACTCGTCGTCCAGCACCCCCCGGCCGCTCTCCACGATGACCTCGACCAGCCCCATGATGTCCGGCTCCGGGATCTGGCGGCGCAGGGTGTCCAGCAGGATGGCGTGGTCGATGGAGGCGAAGTGCTGCACAATGTCCGCCCGCAGCACGTAGCGGTGACGGCGGGCGTGCTGTTGCAGCCGGTCGATGGCCCGGTGGGTTCCCTTGCCGACCCGATTGGCGTAGCTGTAGCCGTTCACGGGTGTGCATCCTTGCTAACCCTATTGGTGCTGGACTCAAAACCAAAATTCTCGTATTGTCGCGACCATGGAACAGATCATGGTCACGATCCAAGGCCAGCGCTTTTCTCCCGATATCGGCCTGATTGAGCAGCTGCTGGCGGAGAACCCTGGGTGGGGTCGTAGCCGGCTATCCATCAGGCTCTGCGAGCTGTGGGGCTGGCGCGCAGCCAATGGCCAACTCAAGGACATGGCCTGCCGCAGCCTCTTATTGCGGCTGGAAAAGGCCGGGCGCCTCGCGTTGCCGCCCCGGCAGCGCAAATCCCCCAACGCTTACCGCAACCGCTCCCCGCTCTGGGTGGCCCATCGCAGCGAGCCGATCGCGGGCGACCTGAAGGATCTGATACCGCTGCAGATCGCCTGTGTGGACAACGCCGGCGAGCAGGAGCGGCTGTTTCGTTGCCTGCTGTCGAGCTATCACTATCTGGGATTGCGCAACACAGTGGGCGAGAACCTGAAGTACCTTGTGCACAGCCGCGACGGGCGGCCGCTGGCCTGCCTGCTATTCGGTGCGCCAGCCTGGACATGTGGCGCGCGCGATGCCTGGATCGGTTGGCGTGCCCCGGCACGTGAGCGCAACCTGCCCTACGTGGCAAACAACTCCCGCTTTCTCGTCCTGCCCTGGGTCCGGGTTGCGCACTTGGCCAGTCATCTCCTCGCGCGGATCGCGCGGCGCATCCAAGCCGATTGGATGGCGAAGTATGGCCACTCCATCTATTGCCTGGAGACCTTCGTCGATCGCAGTCGCTATCGCGGTGTCTGCTATCGGGCCGCCAACTGGCAGCGGGTCGGCCACACCACGGGGCGGGGCCGCAAAGACCGCCAGCATCGCCGGCGCGTGCCAACAAAAGACCTGTACCTCTATCCCCTGGCGCGGGATTTCCGCCGCCGGCTGTGCGATGACACCTGAGCAGGCACACGCCATCTTCTTGGCCGGACAGGAGGCCGTGGTCACGTCCCTGTGCGCGCTCGATGCGCAAGTGCAGGCGTTGCAGCAGGACATCCAGGCGCTGCAACGCAAGATCGCCCAGCTCTCGAAGAATTCGTCCAATTCGAGCAAGCGCCCCTCTTCGGACGATGTCACGAAGCCCAAGGGCAACAAGAGCAAAGCGGCGGGGGAGACGGCAGGCGGAAAAATCGGCGGACAACCGGGCCATGATAAGCATTCCCGCCCGCCCTATCCTCCGGAGTCTATCGAGCACGTTCATCCGTACGAATTAACCTGCTGCCCGTGCTGTCACAGCCCAGACATCCTGTTCATCGAAGATCAACCGCCGCGGGTGATTCAGCAGGCCGAGCTCAAAGAGGTCGTGGTGCACGAAGAGCACCGCGCCTACCCCTATTGGTGCGAGCGCTGCGGGCAGATCCATTATGCCGAGTTTCCCCCGCAGGTCCTCAGGGAAGGGTTGTTCAAGGCCCGGCTGACGGCCCTGGTGGCCTATATGAAGAACGTCTGTCACGCCTCCTTCTCGACCATCCGCAAGTTTCTGCGCGACGTGCTCGGCGAGCCGGTCTCACGCGGCTATCTGGCCAAGATCATCCAGAAGGTCAGCCGCTCCCTGGAGCGGCCCTACGCGGAGCTCCTCGAGCGCATCCCGCTGGAGGCCACCCTGAATGTGGATGAGACCGGCCATAAGGACAATGGCGATCGGTTCTGGACTTGGGTCTTCAAGGCCGAACTCTATGTGTTGTTTCGCATCGACAAATCCCGCGGCTCGCAGGTCTTGATCGAGGTCTTGGGACGTGAGTTCGAGGGCACCTTGGGCTGCGACTATTTCTCCGCCTACCGCAAGTTCATGAAGGACTTCCATGTCGCCGTGCAGTTCTGCATCGCCCACCTGATTCGCGACATCAAGTTCCTCACCACCTTGCCTGATGCGCCCACCCGCGCCTACGGCGCGCAGTTGCTCCAGGCCGTCAAGGAGCTGTTCAAGGTCATCCATCAGCACGACGCCCTCGCCCCAGACGACTTCCGGGCTGCGCTCGAGCAGGCCAAGGCGCAGATCATCCACGTCGGCATCGAGGCGGCGCCCAGCCTGCTTGACGAGAACGGCAAGGAGCACAAACGCGAGGCGCAGAACATGGCCAAGCGTTTTCGCAAGCACGCCAAAGCGTACTTCCAGTTCATCACCACACCCGGCATGGATCCGACCAACAACGTCGCCGAGCAGGCGATCCGTTTCATCGTCATCGATCGCCATGTCACCCAGGGTACCCGCAGTGCCAAGGGCCGGCGTGCCAATGAACGGCTATGGACCATTATCGCCACCTGCGCACTTCAGGGGCGCTCGGCCTTCGCGTTCATCCTCCAGGCCGTGCAGGCTTACTTCCACGATGAGCCCCCGCCTTCTCTCCTCCCGGCTCCTCCCTGAGAACCGCGCCCGATCGCCGATTCTCCGGCCGCTGCCAACCCGTTTCCGTTGCGACCATGGAACTCCTCTCGGCATCTTTCCTCAGGGCCGGGGTCATCTCCGACCCGACGCTCACCCAGGGGGTCGGATGCTCATGGTAGTTCGCACCCATGTGAACGGTTACGTTCGGCGTGAGCGAGAGCGAGAAACAGGACATCGCCAATCCCGCGATCAAAG
>JARRNE010000550.1:0-7722 GCA_037385305.1 Chromatiaceae bacterium
CTGACAATTCACAAAAAAGCGAGACAATCCAGACTTGTCCTCCGCGCCAGGACGGGCTATCCTCACAGCCGTTCTCATCGGCGTAGGTTGCTCTAGCCGCGCTATCCGTGGCTGCATGGGGCCTGCACAGATCGACTCTACCGAAGGAGTGAGCATCAACCATGAGAAGCAACGACACTCCCCCGGATGTCCCCCTGCCGCCCGAGCCTCTCTGGCGGCCGACCCGGCGCGGCTTCCTCATGGCCCTCGTCGCCTGCCCGGCGGCCCTTTGCTGGGGGGAGAGCGCACTTGCGAGGAAGCATCATGGGTCTTCGCCTTCCCTGCAGACGGAGCTGGAGCTGCTCCTGAAGCGCCTGGAGCGGCGGGGTCTCATTCATCGAGGCGAAGAAACCTCCTGGTCGGTCTTCGACTTCACCACGCACACCAAGCTCGTGTCCATCAACGAGGACGTACCACGTCAGGCGGCGAGCATGATCAAGCCCTTCATCGCGCAAGCCTTTTTCTTCGCGGTGGAAAATTCCAACGGCAAGCTGCGCTATACGCGAAGAGTGCGGCGCACGATGGAGCGGATGATCCGCAGGAGCGACAACCTGGCCGCAGACCGCATGATCAGGCTCATCAGTGAGCACGAAACCCACAGCGGTGCGCAGGACGTGGAGCGGATCCTGAAAAGACACGCCCCCGGCATCTTCCGCCAAACACGGATCGTGGAAGAGATCCCGCCCAACGGACGGACCTATCGCAACCAGGCCTCCGCCCACGATTACAGCCGCTTCCTCTATGCGCTGTGGGACGACCGGCTTCCCTACGCCGATGAGGTGCGGGACCTCATGGGCCTGCCGAACCGCGATCGCATCTCCTCCGGGGTCAAGGTCATCCCTGCCAGCGTGGGCGTTTACGACAAAACGGGCTCCACCGCCCGCCTCTGCGGAGACATGGGCATCGTCGACGCGCCTGGACGCAACGGCCGCAGCTACCCCTATATCTTCGTCGGGATCATCGAGCGGTCCTCTAGGGCCAAGGATTACGGCCGCTGGATCACCCGGCGAAGCAACGCCATCCGGGCCGTCTCAACCCTGGTATATCTGGATATGAAGAGGCGCCACAATCTGGTCTGACGAGCGAAAGTCGCGCGCAGCGCGCCCGAATCCCCCTCGCCCTCCGGTACAGGGCCGGGGCGAGGGAAACGGGCATGGCGGCAGCGACTTGCATTCCCTGGGGTGGCGCTGCCGCCATGGCCGTTAGCCGACCCACACCCGGGCGTTGCGGAAGATGCGCATCCAGGGGCCATCCTCCTCCCAATCGGGAGGACGCCAGGAGTACTGAGCAGCCCGGAAGACCCTCTCCGGATGGGGCATCATCACCGTTACCCGCCCATCCGGCGTCGTGAGGCCGGTGATCCCTTCCGGAGACCCGTTGGGGTTTGCGGGATAACGCTCGGCGATGCCGCCGTGGTTTTCGACAAATCGCAGCGCGACTTGGGGTCGCAGTTGGCGCAGGTGCTCGGGGTCCCGGAGCTCCGCACGCCCCTCGCCGTGGGCCACGACGATGGGCAGCCTTGATCCCGCCATGCCCCCCAACAGCACGGACGACGTCTCCGCGACCTCGACCATGACGAGCCTCGCCTCGAACTGCTCCGAGCGGTTGCGCACGAAGCGCGGCCAATGGCTTGCCCCGGGGATGAGCTCACGCAGGTTGGAGAGCATCTGACAGCCGTTGCAGACGCCCAAGCAAAAGGTGTCGGGCCGCTCGAAGAAGGCCTGGAACTGATCCCGGGCGCGCGGGTTGAACAGAATGCACTTGGCCCAGCCCTCGCCCGCGCCGAGGACGTCGCCGTAGGAAAAGCCCCCGCAGGCCGCCAGCCCCCGAAAGCGGTCGAGGGTCACTCGCCCCGCGATGATGTCCGACATGTGCACATCCACGCAGGCAAAGCCCGCCTGGTGGAAGGCCGCCCCCATCTCCAGCTGGCCGTTCACCCCCTGCTCCCGCAGCACCGCCAGGGGCGGGCGCACGCCCCGCAGGATGAAGGGCGACGCCACATCCTCCTCGGGATCGAAGGTCAGGGTCGCGCCGTGCCCCGGGTCCACCGCATCCGTGATGCGGTCGAACTCCTCCTGGGCGCACTCCGGGTTGTCACGCCGCGCCTGCATCTGCAGGGTGGTCTCGGACCAGGCCTGCTGCAGCGCGGCGCGGGTCGCGGCAAGGACCGGACGGCCGCGCCGGCGGAAGCTGATCCGGTCGCCTTCATCCAGCCGGCCGATCACGAGGCAGGACCGCCCGAGCCCGTTGTCCGCCAGCAGCTTCAGGACATCATCCGTGTCCGTGTGGCGTACCTGTACGACTGCGCCCAGCTCCTCGCTGAACAGGGCCGAGAGATCATCTTCCCCCGCCAGATCCAGGTCGACGATCAGACCGCAGCGGCCGGCGAAGGCCATCTCACACAGGGTGACGAACAGGCCGCCGTCGGAGCGGTCGTGATAAGCGAGAATCAGGCCTTCCCGGCTGAGCTCCTGCACCGCCGCGAAGAAGCGCTGCAGGAGGGCCGGGTCGTCCAGGTCGGGACCCTCGTCCCCAACCTGATTGTAGACCTGGGCCAGACACGAAGCCCCGAGCCGATTGCGCCCCTGCCCCAGATCCATGAGGATCAGGTCCGTGTCGCCTGCGTCGGTGCGCAGCTGCGGGGTCAGGGTCCGCTGGACGTCGTTCACCGGCGCGAAGGCCGAGACGATGAGGGACAGGGGCGCCGTCATCTCCCGCTCCTCGCCCTCCGGCGTCAGCCAGACCGTCTTCATGCTCATGGAATCCTTTCCCACAGGGATCGCGATTCCGAGGGCGGGGCAAAGCTCGATACCGACGATGGCCATCGCCTCACCGCAGACGCCGGAGTAGTCGGCGAGGCTCACCGCCACATCCGCCACGGGGACCTGCCAGGGTCCCACCATCTGGTCCCGCGCCACCATGCCGGTGATGCTGCGGTCACCGATGGTGACGAGGAAGCTCTTGTTGGCCACGGTGGGCAGTCGAAGGAGCCGAAAGGCAGCCTCCTCCAGGCCCACTCCGGCGAGGGTCAGGGGCGGCTTGTGAAAGGGCAGCCGGTGCACCTCCCGCAGCATCCGCGGCGGCTTTCCGAACAGGAGCGGCATCGGCATATCGATGGGGTCGTCCCCAAACAGGCCGTCCGCCAGCAGCAGACCCTCGTCCTCGGTCGCCTCTCCCACCACCGCATAAGGGCAGCGCTCGCGCTCGCAGATAGCCTTGAACTCCTCCAGCCGGTCGGCCTCCACCGCGAGCACGTAGCGCTCCTGCGACTCGTTGCACCAAATCTCCATTGGGGACATGCCCGGATCGTCACTCGGAATGGCCCGCAGCTCGAAGCGGCCCCCGCGGACGGCGTCGTGGGTCAGCTCGGGCAGGGCATTGGACAGCCCCCCCGCCCCAACGTCGTGGATGAACAGGATCGGGTTGTCGCCGGCCCGCGCCCAGCAGCAGTCGATCACCTCCTGGCAACGCCGCTGCATCTCGGGGTTTGCCCGCTGCACGGAGGCAAAGTCCAGGTCCTCCGCCGAGGTGCCCGAAGGCAAGCTGGAGGCCGCCCCTCCCCCAAGCCCGATCAGCATCGCGGGCCCACCCAGGACCACCAGCGGCGTCCCCGCCGGGAAGGCGCGCTTCGAGACATGCTCGGCGCGGATGTTTCCGATCCCGCCGGCGAGCATTATGGGCTTGTGATAGCCCCGCAGCTCAGGCCCCCGGGGCCCCGGCACCGTCTGCTCGAAGGTGCGGAAATAGCCGCACAGGTTCGGTCGGCCGAACTCGTTATTGAAGGCGGCGGCCCCGATCGGTCCGTCCAGCATGATGTCGAGGGCGGAGACGATTCGCCCGGGCTTGCCGAAGTCCTGCTCCCAGGGCTGCTCCGCCCCGGGGACGCGCAGATTGGAGACCGAGAAGCCCGTGAGCCCCGCCTTCGGCTTCGCCCCGCGGCCGGTCGCCCCCTCGTCCCGGATCTCCCCGCCCGAGCCCGTCGCAGCGCCCGGGTCCGGCGCGATCGCGGTGGGGTGGTTATGGGTCTCCACCTTCATCAGCAGGTGGATCTCCTCCTCGTGCTCCCCATAGACCCCTTCCCCAGGAGACGGGAGGAAGCGCCGGCCTTCCCACCCGGTGATCACGGCAGCGTTGTCCCGGTAGGCGGACAGCACCCCGTCCGGCGAGCGGTCGGTGGTGTTACGGATCATGCGAAAGAGCGAATGCGGCTGTCGCTCCCCGTCGATCACCCAGTCCGCGTTGAAGATCTTGTGTCGGCAGTGCTCGGAGTTGGCCTGGGCAAACATCATGAGCTCCACGTCCGTGGGATTGCGCCCCATGGTCGTGAAGCTTGCCGCCAGATAGTCGATCTCGTCCTCGGAGAGGGCGAGCCCCAGCTCCGCGTTCGCGCGCTCCAGGGCCTCACGGCCGCCGTACTGCAGGTCCTCCCGGCGCAGGGGAGGGGGCCGCGCCTGCAGGAACAGGCAGCCCGCCTCGGCCAGGTCGAAAAAGACCGTCTGCATCATGCGATCGTGCAGGAGCCGCGCAGCCGCCTGCACCTGGGCCTCGGCGGGAGATCCGGCTTCCAGCTGCAGGTAATAGGCGGTGCCCCGCTCCAGCCGACGTACCTTCGCGAGACCGCAGTTGTGCGCGATATCCGTTGCCTTGGACGACCAGGGGGAGATGGTCGTAACGCAGCAGCTGGTCGAGCACGGCACGCTCGTCCGCCGACAGGGCCTGATCGAGATCGGCAAAGTGAACAAACTCTGGGTAGATCCCGATGGCCTGACCGAGCTGCGCCTCGATCCGCTCCTCCAGCTTCCGAACTCGGAACGGCGAAAAGGCGGGGGCACCGCGCAGAACGAGCATTGGATTCGGCTTCCTGACGGGTCAACAAGCGGTGGCTGGGGGGCAAGATGATACTCGAACTTCCTTGCCCTGCCCCTGGGGATTGGTTTTACCGTATGACGATGGACGTTTACATGACCATCGCAAGCTTTTATTGTTGCTGTGTTTCGCCGCGACCGGGGGATGCCTTGGCAACCTCCATCTCCCGTGGAGGGTGTCGCAAGAGCCCCTCCATGGGCTTATGCGACGCGGGGCCGCAACATCGCGGTTTTCCGCCTCTTCGTTAGATCGCATCCGGACCTCAGTGCCGAGGGAGAGCAGAGAACCCGATGGCAGACGCAAAGCCCAGATCGGCACACCTCCTGGTCGTGGACGACGACGCCGACCACCTTGCGCTCCTCGAGCGCTGGCTCGCGCTGGAAGGCTTCTCGGTGACCGCAGTTCCCAGCGGCGAGAAGGCGCTCGCCGTGCTGGAGTCGAAGCGGCCGGATCTGGTGATCACGGATCTCGTGATGGGCGGCATCGACGGCCTGCGGCTCCTGCGGGAGATCCATCGCCAGGACCCGGTGCTGCCGGTCATCATCGTGAGCGGACAAGCCGGTATCCCGGAGGCGGTGAAGGCCACCCACCTTGGCGCCTCCGCCTTCTTGACCAAGCCGATTCAGCGCGAGGGCTTCATTGCCGAGGTCGAGCAGGTGCTTGCGGACCAGGTCGGCAAGGACGCGCACGAGGTGCGGGACTTCGCGCCGAAGATCATCCGGCGCAGCCAGCTGCTGGCGGAGCTGCTCGACCGCGCCCGCCTGGTGGCCCGGGTGGATACGACGGTGCTGATCACCGGGGAAACAGGCACCGGCAAAGAGCTGCTGGCGGAGGCCATCCACGCTGCAAGCGGCCGCTGCGAAGCGCCATTCGTTGCGATCAACTGCAGCGCCCTGCCCGAGGAGCTCTTGGAATCAGAGCTCTTCGGCCATGAGAAGGGGGCCTTCACGGGCGCCATGGCCCGCCACGACGGCCTTTTCCAGGCAGCCAACGGGGGCACCCTCTTTCTGGACGAGATCGGCGATATGCCCCTCTCTCTGCAGGCCAAGCTGCTGCGGGTTCTCCAGGACTTCAAGGTACGCCCGGTCGGCTCGACCAAGGCCTTCCCGGTTGACGTCCGTATCATCTCCGCCACTCACCACAACCTGGAGCAGCTGGTGGAGCAGGGCGACTTTCGGGAGGACCTCTTCTACCGCTTGAGCGTCGTGCCCCTGCACATGCCGAGCCTCCGGGAGCGCCGGGAGGACATTGCCCCGCTGGCAAGTCACTTCCTCGAGCGCGTCGCCGCGCGCACGGCACGCCCGCCCAAGCGCTTTGCCCCGGACGCCCTGCGCCAGCTGCTGCACGCCGACCTGCCGGGCAACGTGCGCCAGCTGCAGAACGTGGTCGAGCAGTGCAGCGTCCTCTCCCCATCGGACGTGATCTCGGCCGCCTTCACGACCCAGGCCCTGCACAACCGTCCGTCCAACATCCCCACCCTCGACGAGGCCAAGCAATCCTTCGAGCGGCGGTACCTGATCAGCGTGCTCCGTGCCGCCGAGGGAAACATTACCACCGCGGCCCGCATGGCCGGGCGGAATCGCACAGAGTTCTACAAGCTCATCGGACGCTACGAGCTGGACCCAACCCAGTTTCGCCGGCGCAAGACGTCGAAGAAAGACCATGCGGCAGACGACGAAACCCCGCCCCTCATGGGGCAACACATGGATTAGCCGGAGACCGAGCCCCTAGGCATCGACCTGAGCGCCATGACCACCCAAGCCGTCATCCCGATTGACCCCGATATCATCGACCTGGCGGAAGAATTTCTCCGCAAGCGCCGCGAGTCGCTCCCCCGCCTTCTGAGGCTCACCGCTGAGGACGACATGGGGGAGCTGCGCCGGATGGGTCACGAGATCAAGGGCACCGCCGGCAGCTATGGATTTCAAGAGCTCTCCTGCGCGGGCGCAGCCCTGGAAGAGGCGGCCGCCGCAGAGGACGCCGGGCGCGTCCGGGATGCGGTGGACCGCATGGCGGCCTTCCTGCAGCAGGTCGCCCTGGTTGCCCGCTGAAGGTGGAGTACCGCTTTCACCCCATCGGCATCGTCCGCTCCTGCTTCACCGGCCGATTCGGTATCCCCCGTCAGCCCGGGCTGGTGACCGCCGCGGAGGCCCGGCTCGAGCTCTATCCCACGTACGGGCGGGCGGAGGCCGTTCGGGGCCTCTCCGGGTTCTCCCACATCTGGCTGATCTTCGTATTTCACGACTGCCTCGGGGCCGGCTGGCGGCCGACGGTGCGGCCCCCGCGGCTCGGGGGACGGACAAAGGTTGGCGTATTCGCCAGCCGTTCTCCCTTCCGACCCAACCCCATCGGCATCTCCGCCGTCGAGCTGCGGGGCATCGACCGCAGGGAGGCCGCACCCGTCCTGCGGCTGAGTGGGGTGGACCGCCGAGCCGCCGGCGGCCGCCTGGGCGGTGGACTTCACGGCGGAGGCCGAAGGGCAGATCCTGCGGGCCGACCCCGAGGGACGGAAACGGCTCCGGCCGCTCATCGTCGAGATGCTGCAGCACGACCCGCGCCCCGGCTACCTGGACCGGTACCCGGAGCGCACGACATTCGGAATGCGGGTCTGTAACCTGGAGGTCAGCTGGCGCCTGGGGCATGGCCGCGCCCTGGTCACGTCCGTCCTGCCGGCCGATTGAGGGCGCAGCCCGCCCCGTTGCGACGGTCCGCCTATCTCCAGCGCCGCTGGCGCACCGCCTCGTAGAGACAGATCCCGGCCGCCACCGAGACGTTCAGGCTCTCCACCGCGCCCGACATGGGCAGACACACCAGGAG
>JARRNE010000551.1:0-2831 GCA_037385305.1 Chromatiaceae bacterium
TGGCTGGTGCTCAAGACGCACAGGGTAAGGCAATGCTGCAATCGGCGAGTCTCGACTCACTGGCTCGGCGGCCGGGTGGTCTCAGCGTACCAGGCCGCCGTTCGCCGGAGCCCTTCGCCGGCGGATACCGCCGGCCGCCATCCGAGCAGCCGCGTCGCCTTGGCGGAGTCTACCCGAAGGGAGTCCAGGAGGCGCGCCACAAGCGCGCCCCGACCGAAGAGCCGGCCCGCACCCCGAATCAGGGGCGGCGGCACGGGGAGCAGGCGGGACGGCCTGCCGAGACCTTCCCCGAGGGCGCGGATCAGGCCGGGCGTCGACAGGTCCTGCTGGTCCGAAGCCAGGAAGGTTTCTCCGGCGGCGACCGGGGGGGAGATGGACACCTCTATCAGGCTGCAGAGGTTCCATACACTGACCAGGCTGCGGCGGTTGCGTACACTCGCCAGGGGCAGAGGCGCCGCTGTGTCCGCCAGCCTCAGCAGCCGCAGGAAGTTGCCCTTGACGCCGGGCCCATAGACCAGGGGAGGGCGCATGACGACCACGTCCAGGCCGGTTGCGAGCGCAATCTCTGCCAGCACACGCTCCGCCGCCCATTTCGAGCGCCCGTAGGCGTCCTCGGGGGCCGGCGGATCGGCCTCCGTGAAGGGCCGGTCGGAGGTGCGCTCCCCGTTGACCTTCACGCTGCTCAGAAAGACCAGTCGCCTGACGCCGGCCAGTGCGGCCTGTTGCGCGAGGTGCCGTGTGGCATCCACGTTCGCCCGGTGAAATGCGGCCTCGGGATCGACGGATGTCTCGCGCATGACATGAGCCCGGCCGGCGAGGTGGACGACCGCTTGCACCCCGGAAAGCACCTCGCTCAGGTCCGGGGACGCGGCCAGATCGCCTGTCACGAAGACATCGATGCCGGGAGCAACGCCCGCCCCCCTGGAGCGAACCGCGGCCGCCGCCGCGTGCCCGCGCTCGCTCAAATAGGCGCAGAGGGGCCGGCCGAGAAAGCCGTTCGCTCCCGTCACCAAGACTCGGGGCATCGACACCGCTCCTGTCGTTCAGTCAACTAACGGTCATGGCGTCAGCGCCACCCCCAGAGAATGTAAGTCGGTGCCACCATGACCGTTTCCCTCACCCCGGCCCTCTCCCGGAGGGCGAGGGGGATTGGGAGCGCGCTGCGCGCGACTTTCACAGTAGCATCTCTTGGTAAAGCCCCAGGGTCGCCTGGTTGACCACATCGCTCGCGAATTCCGTCTCCGCGCGCCGCCGGCCCCGGTCACCGAGCTGCCGGCGCAGCTCCGGGTCCCCGATTAGCGTCTCGAGCGCCCGCGCCAGCGCCCCCGCATCCCGGCTGGGCACGAGCAGGCCGTTGTCACGGTCGCGGACCGCCTCGCGGCAGCCAGGAACGTCGGTCGCAACGATGGGCCGCCCCGCGGCCATTGCCTCCAGCAGGGCCTTCGGAAGTCCTTCCCGGTAGGAGGGGAGACACGCGATGTGGCAGCGGGCGAGGATCGCGGCGATGTCCGTGCGGTGCCCGAGCCACCGGACGACGCCCTCCGCGTCCCATGCTCTCAGCTGGGTCTCGCTGATCGCGCCCGGACTCCTGGCATCGGGTGCACCGACCAGGACAAGGGTCACGGCAAGCCCCTTGGCCTTGAGTATCCGGGCGGCCTCCACGTACTCACCGACGCCCTTGTCCCAGAGCATCCGGGCGATCAGTGCCACCGTCGGCGTCCCTTGCGGCTCCGGCGTCGGGCGAAAGCGCTCTGTGTCCACTCCCGCACCGCGGATCAGCACCGCGTCATCCCGCCGGACCAGCCGCCCGCGGACCGCCGACTCGAGATCGTCGGGGTTCTCGAACACCACCCGGCTGCCAGGCGGATTGAGCAGGGCATGGAGGGCGAGCCGAACAACCGGTCGGAGGAGGCTCGCAAGCCGCGACTGCGACGAGAACACGAATCCCATGCCCACGGGCGCGTTGATGACATGCCCGAAGCCCCGCAACAGCGAGGCGATGGTACCGTCCACGATCGGCTTCAGCGCAAAGTGATGGGTCAGGTCCGGTTTCACCCTGGCATAGATACGGTAGACCGCCCAAACGGTGCGCAGCTCCGCCAAAGGGTTCAGACCGTGCCTGGAGATGTCGAGCGGGATCAGGGACAGTCCCTTCCGGCGAATCTCATCCCCGCGGTCGCCGACCCTGGTGAGCACCAGGACCTCGAAACCGGCGTCCCTGGCGGCAACCGCGCGATCGATGAAATGGGAGCAGAAGAACCAGTCCTCCGTGACGAAGAACAACACGCGGGCGGGGCGAGCCCTAGCGGACATGGGTGGCTTCTGCCTTGAACCCTTCGGGTGTCAGGCGCCCCGCGTACTCGACTTGGGTGAGCACCTGCAGCTCCCCTGCCCTGGCGTACTCGGCGACCTGGGCCAAGACGCCCTCGAGCAGGGCGAGCTGGCCGCGGCCGGTGATGAAGTTGTGAGGGTGGGTGTACAGATGCACCACCCGACCAGTCTCGATCGCCCGGCGGAGCATGCGCCGCACGCGCGCCAGGGTCACGGCCGCAGGGACCAGGCGGCGGCCCCCCGCCCGGTGATTCAGGAGGATGGCGGGGGGCAGGGCGGCCGGGCGGCCAGAGCGACCGTGCTCCGCGGGCTGAGCCCAGAGATCCATCTCGGCGCCCAGGCGTCTGATACGCGCGGCCGGGTCGCGGCGGACCTCCAGGGGATGCGGCGGGCGGTAGGCCTCAAACTGGTCTGCCAGCAGGGCGAGGTGGCCCGGCTGGTTGCGGGGAAAGACGAAGGTGCGGTGGCGGATGCCCCGCCGCCCCCAAAAGTCCGCCAGC
>JARRNE010000552.1:0-3540 GCA_037385305.1 Chromatiaceae bacterium
GGGGGAGAGTCCGAGATGGTCTTGAGTGCATCGGCTCCCGTGCTCACCTCTTCTACGGTGTGATCCCCGAAGCCAGCCTGACGGAGGCTGCGCTTGACGATCATGCGCGAGGCCTTGCTGTCGTCAACGAGCAGAATCTTCATCGTTTGTCTCCATTTTCGCTGTTGAATAGCCGTATGAGACGGCCGGGAATGCCGGTGAGGCTCACGACCTCGTCGACCGCATCGATGTCGATGGCAGCCTTCGGCATGCCAAAGACCACGCAGCTGGCCTCGTCCTGGGCAATGGTGGTGGCAGCCCCGGCCTGCCGCATCTCCAGGAGACCCTGGGCGCCGTCGCGGCCCATACAGGTCTTGATCACTCCAATCGCGTTTCGTCCGGCCGCCTTGGCGACCGACTTGAACATTACGTCCACGCTGGGGCGATGACGGTTGACGGCGGGGCCGTCCTTGACGGAGACGACGTAGCGGGCGCCGGACCGCCCGAGCAGCAGGTGTCGGTTGCCCGGAGCGATGAGGACCTTGCCGGGCACCACGGAGTCACCCTCCTCGGCCTCCCGGACATCCAACCCTGTTTCACCGGCAAGGCGGCGGGCAAAGGAGCTGGTGAACAGCTCCGGCATGTGCTGGGAGACCACGGTGCCCGGCAGATCCGGGGGCATGGCCCGCAGCACTCCCTCGAGAGCCGTGGTTCCTCCGGTGGACGCACCGATCGCCAAGACCCGGTTTGTGGTCTTGGCCAGAGCCTGAGCCCGCGGGGTCGGTTGCTTGCGGTTGAGAAGCATCTCACGTGCATCAACTCGAGCGACCGATTTGAGCGTTGATGCGAGCTCGTCGAGAATCCCTGCGGCCGAGAATGCGGTGCGGGGCTTGCAGACCACCGCCATGGCACCGGCACCCATCGCCTCCATGGCAAGATCACCGCCTTTTTGCGTCAGGGAAGAGACCACCACGACGGGAAGCGGATAGTGGTGCATCAGCTTGCGCAGGAAGGTGATGCCGTCCATGCGCGGCATCTCGATGTCGAGGCTGACCACGTGGGGCTTCAGTGCCACGATCATGTCCCGCGCCACAAAGGGGTCCGGTGCGGCGCCCACGATCTCGATCTCCGGATCTTTTGCCAGCGCGCTGCTCAAGGTCTGCCTGACCACGGCCGAATCGTCGACGATCAGAACCCGGGTCGCCGCGCTCATCGAGGCTCTCCCTTGCCGAGGAAGACAGCCAGCTCCAGGGGATCGGCATCCTCGGTATCCAGATGAACCCAAACGTCCGCGTCGAGTCGGGTCGCCAGGTACTCGGCCGGCGAGACCTGCCGCAGCTCGGGCACGGCCATTTCCCAGGGCTCTTCTCGAAAGACTTCCTCCAAGGTCGCACCCGAAATCATATTGAGCAGCTCCCGCAGGGAGTCTTCTGCCTCTTCCTCGGACTCCGGCGATCCGGGGTCCGCGGCTATCATCTCGGCCGCCAGGCTCTCTCCCAGGCGGGAAGACGCTGCCAGCATGAAGCGGCCGCAAGTCGGACCGACGAAGGGGAGGTACACCTGCGAAATGGCCGTGGACCACGCGGACTCGTCCGTCGGCGCGTCGGCCTCCTCGGTGAACACGAAAGCCGCGTCTTCGAGCACCTGGCGCGCGGCGGCGGCCAGCGCACCACGCAGCTGTTCTTTATCCATGCACACCTCCCGCCTTGTTTCCCAGCACTCGGCTCATCACCTCGCGCAGATCCTCGGGACGGAACGGCTTGTTGAGGTGGGCGCTGACCCCCCGGTCTTGGAGCTCCGCCAGGCGCAGCTGATTGCGGTCGGAGGTGATGACGATCACCGGGATATCCTCGAGCAGGTGGCCCTCGGCCATCTTCGCGATCAGCTCCACGCCGCTCATGCGCGGCATGTTGAGGTCCGCGAAGACGATGTCGACCCACTGGGAGCCGAGGACCTCGAGCGCCTCGACGCCGTCCTGCGCCTCGTGCACGGTGCCCACCTCCAGGCCCGTCATCGAGATGGCCCGCTTGACCACCTTGCGGGTGATCGGCGAGTCGTCAACGATCAAAAGGTTGTAGCTCATCAACTGCCCCCTCGTATGTCGACGAAGACTGCGCTGAGATCTTCTATCTCAGCCGCCGCCTCCCCGACGATGTGCTCCAGCCTCCGCACGGGTGCGCCGATTCGCCCGACCGCGCCTGAATCGATCTCACGCGAAAGCTCGCCGATGTCGGTGCCGAAGCCGAAGGCATGGGCCAGGCAATCCGCGACGTGGACCACGTCGACGAGGTCCGCCTCGCCGTCCTCGGCCCCCCTTTCGCCCCGCCGGCTGGGGGAGTGATCCAGCGCACCACGGCACACACCGCCTCCGGCAGATTCCACTTTTCCGCTACCGCCGCGCCGATCTCGGCGTGGTCCGCGCCCAGGATCTGGTGCTCCGCAACGATGAAGACTTGCCGCTGCCCCCAAATGCTCTCCATGATCTCGCCGGTTTGCCGGGCCAGATAGGCGCTGGTCACAAGCTTTCCGATGTCGTGCAGAAGCCCGCAAGTGAAGCCGTCGCAGTCCTTCGAGAGGGCGCGATCGTCGGCAATGCGCTCGCTCAGCACGGCCACGGCGACGCAATGCCGCCAGAAGGTTGCGGCCTGAATCCCGTAGCCCGGGAGGGCCTCTGGCAGCACGCCCGAAAAGGCGGCGGCCAGGGCCACTTCCACGACCCTCTTGGTTCCGAGAAAGGTCACGGCTTGACGCACCGAGGTCACCTGCCGCGGGCGGCCGAAGAAGGCCGAATTGGCCAGTCTCAGCAGATTTGTCGTCAGCGCCGGGTCGTGCGTGATCACCTCCTGTCACAGGTCTTCCTCCTGCCCGTGCGACGAGACGACTACCCGCCCGTCTGCCACGAACAGCCTTACAGTCCTCGACTTGCTACCCCCGACGTCTTCGGCGGAAATCATGATGCGGTTCTTCCACAAGAGCTTGCGAAGCACCGTGTGGTTGCGTTTGCCGATCTGAAACATGTCGCTGTCGCCGTTTAGCGCGCCGCCGCCGACCACCTTCACGACGAGGGAGTCGCGTCCACATCCGTAATCGAACATGCGCTGGAACAGCAGCGGGACGCCGGTGTCGGCGAACATAGCAGGGTTCGCGTCGGCCTTTTCCGGCGATACGCTCGACATGGGCAGCATGTAGTGGATCATGCCCCCAACCCGGCGCTCCGGGTCATACAGGCACAGGGCGATGCAGGAGCCGAGCGCATAGGTGACGATGACTCTGCCCGGGTCGTCGCTGACCTGAAGGTCGGCCACCCCGACCACCAGGTTCGCAAGCTGCTGGCGAGCGACATTTGCCGCCTGTCCCATCACGCCACCACCGTGCGGGTATCCGCACCCGCGGGTTTCCGATAGATGGACGGCCTGATCCCCAGGAGGCCCGTCCTGATGCCGGCCAGGGTTTCGGAGTGGCCGGTGAACAGCAGCCCTCCGGGCGCGAGCAGACGCTCGATCTCCGAGACAAGCCCCTGGCGTGTTTTACCGTCGAAATAGATCATCACGTTCCGACAGA
>JARRNE010000552.1:3569-4424 GCA_037385305.1 Chromatiaceae bacterium
GCGCATGGGAAACGGCGGTGTCGAAAGATTGAGCCGGCGAAAGACGATGTGCTGCTTGACCTCCGATCGCACCGCGAAGGTGGCACCGTTCGCCTTCGAGCCGCTTTTCTCGAAGTGCCTCGCGCGCTGGGCGGCGGACAGGGGCTCGACCGTTTTGGCCACGTAGCGCCCCTCGGTGGCGGCGGCAAGCGCCTTGGTCGAGATGTCCGTGGCCAAGATCTTGATGTCCGCCTTGCGACCCTCCAGCGCGTCGAGGAGCGTGATGGCGATGGTATAGGGCTCCTCACCGGTAGCCGCGGCCGCGCACCACACACGCACTTGGCCGCGCGCGTGGACCCGAGACTGCTTCGCCCACGTGGCAAGCAGGTCGAAGTGCTCGCGCTCGCGCATGAAGCTCGTGAAGTTCGTGGAGATCGCGTCGAGAAAGGACACCAGCTCCTCTCCCGACCCATCGCTTTCAAGGTGCCGGAGGTACTCGCGCTCGCTGGCGAGACCCAGGGCACGTAGCCGCTTGGCCACGCGGGCCGCGACCAATGCCTCCTTGCCCGCCTTGAGATGAATGCCGGCCTCGCGATAGGCGATTGCGCACAGCTGGTCGAATACCTTGTTATCCATCCGCCTAGTCCCCAACCGCCATCGCCCGGCCAGATTGCGTGTGCCGGAGGCTTCGACCTCCCAAACCCGTGCCTGCTTGCTCGACCGGGTTGCAGCCGCGCGCTGCGCCGTCCCTGTCCCGCCTTTCGGAGGATGCATCGTCTCCACAGAGTGGGCTTATCCTATGGTGGTCTCTAGGCACGATTGTTGATCTCGTTCGCTCGCCGGGGCGAGGGTGAGGACGGTGAGGACAAGCGCCGC
>JARRNE010000553.1:0-2816 GCA_037385305.1 Chromatiaceae bacterium
CTCGCGATCGTGCGGCAGGACACGGGCTACGAGGTTGTTCCCGCTGCCGTTGCCGCTCGCGTCAGCACCCGCGACCCGTCCCTGGTCCTGGTGCAGAACCAGCCGGGGTCGGACGGGCTCGAGGACTCGGACTACGCCGACTTCAAGGTCCCGGACGACCTGATGTGGTAGCCGTCTGCAACGGGATCTCTGGGGTTACGCGGCGCAAGAGGGCTAGGCGACATGGGCAACGGAGAGAACCGCAAGCTTGCCGTTCTGATCGACGCCGACAATGCATCCCATACCATCGTCGAAGGGCTCCTGGCGGAGATTGCCAAGTACGGCACGGCGAACGTAAAGCGCATCTATGGCGACTGGAAGCGCAGCCACCTGGACGGCTGGGTCAGGGTATTGCCCAAGTACGCGATCCAGCCCATACAGCAGTTTGCCTACACGACGGGCAAGAACGCCACCGACATGGCCATGGTGATCGACGCCATGGAGCTGCTCTATACCGGGAATTTCGACGGCTTCTGTATTGTCTCCAGCGACAGCGATTTCACTCCCCTGGCTTCCCGCATCCGCGAATCCGGGCTGACCGTCTACGGCTTCGGGGAGGAGAAGACCCCGGAGGCCTTCGTTGCGGCCTGCGACAAGTTCATCTTCACCAAGCTGCTGCGGCCTGAGGACGCGGAGGCCAAGCCCGCGAAACGGATGTCCAGCAAGCAGCTGAAGCAGAACACCAAGCTCATCAATCTGCTGCGCCGCACGGTGGACTCGGCCTCGGACGACTCGGACTGGGCGCCGCTGGGTGCGGTAGGGTCCACCATGGCCAAGCAGGCCCCGGAGTTCGACTCCCGCAACTATGGCTACGCCAAGCTCAGCGGCCTGATCAAGGCGACCCAGCTCTTCGACATGGAGGAGCGGCCCCGGGGGGACGGGTCCCACAAGGACATCTACGTCCGCGAGAAGAAGGGCGATGTCGGCTCCTGAACGGCTGCCTGCTGGGGCGGCCCGAGACCCGGTGTGGATCGTGACCGGCCGGCCCCCGACGGGGGAGCTGATCCGGGTGCGCGGCCTGGTGCAGGGGGTGGGGTTCCGGCCGACCGTCTGGCGCATCGCCAAGGCCTGCAGCCTCACGGGGGAGGTGTTGAACGACGGGGAGGGGGTGCTGATCCGGGCCTGGGGGGCTCCCTCGAACCTGGATCGCTTCTGCCGTGAGCTCCGGGAGCAATGCCCGTCCCTGGCCCGCATCGACGCCCTGGAGCGGGCGCCTTTGAGCGATCCCGCGGGCGGCGCGGACTTTTGCATCGTCGAAAGCCAGGCGGGCGAAGTCCGCACCGGTGTCGTGGCGGACGCCGCCACTTGCGGTGCCTGCCGCCGGGAGCTCTTCGACCCGGCAGACCGCCGCTACCGTTATCCCTTCATCAACTGCACCCACTGCGGGCCCCGGCTCGGCATCGTCGAGCGCATCCCCTACGACCGGTCCAACACCAGCATGGCCCCGTTCCGCATGTGTCCCGAGTGCCAGGCGGAGTATGAGGACCCGGCGGACCGGCGGTTTCACGCCCAGCCCAACGCCTGCCCGGTCTGCGGCCCCCGGGTGTGGCTCCAGGACCCGGAGGGCGAGCGTCCCAAGCCTCGGCCGCCGGGTTCTGTGGACGAAGTGGCGGCGGCGAGCCGCCTGCTGTCGGAGGGCCGGATCCTGGCGGTCAAGGGGATCGGGGGGTTTCATCTGGCCTGTGATGCCTGCAACGCCGGGGCGGTGGCGGAGCTGCGCAGGCGCAAGCGCCGATTCGCCAAGCCCTTCGCCCTCATGGGACGGGATCTCGGGGTCATCCGCCGCTACTGCCGGGTAAACGAGGAGGAGGCGGCTCTGCTGCGCAGCACGGCGGCACCCATCGTGCTTCTGGAGGCGGACGGCCCGGAGGCGGCGGCGCCCGACGTGGCGCCCGGCCAGACCACCCTGGGCTTCATGCTCCCCTACAGCCCGCTGCATCACCTCCTGCTGGCGGACTGGGACCGGCCCCTGGTGATGACCAGCGGAAATCTGAGCGAGGAGCCTCAGTGCGTGGACAACCTGGAGGCCGCCGAGCGTCTGGGGAGCCTTGCGGACGTCCTGCTTCTGCACGACCGCGCCATCGTCAACCGGGTGGACGACTCGGTCGCGCGGGTCATGGACGGTGCGCCGCGGCTGCTGCGGCGGGCCCGGGGCTATGCGCCTTCGACCATCCTGCTGCCGCAGGGCTTCGCGGAGGGGCCGGCCATTCTCGCCCTGGGCGGAGAGCTGAAGAACACGATCTGCCTCGTCGAGGGTGGTCGGGCGGTGCTCTCACAGCACCTCGGGGACCTGGAGGACGCCCGCACCGCCCGGGAGTACGAGCGCACCATCGTTCTCTATCAGGACCTGTTCCGGCTGGATCCCCGGGTACTCGCGGTCGACCTCCACCCGGGCTACCGTTCCACCCGCCTCGGGCAGGAGCGGGCGGCGCGCGACGGGGCCCAGCTCGCCGCGGTGCAGCATCATCACGCCCATATCGCCGCGGTGCTCCTGGACAACGGCCGGTCCCTGGAGGACAGGCCGGTCCTGGGCATCGCCTTGGATGGGCTCGGCTTCGGGGATGACGGCGCCATCTGGGGCGGTGAGCTACTCCGAGCGGACTACCGCGGCTACGAGCGGCTCGGATGGCTGAAGCCGACACCCTTGCCGGGCGGGGTGAAGGCGATCCTGGAGCCCTGGAGGAACACCTATGCGCACCTTCGCCAGCATCTGGGCTGGGAGGCGGCGCAGGCACGCTATGGTCAGCAGGAGCTCTTCGCCTGGCTGGGCGGGCAGA
>JARRNE010000554.1:0-3646 GCA_037385305.1 Chromatiaceae bacterium
GGTGTCGATGATGCGCTGTCCCGTGATCAGCGGTGAGATGCCGTCGTCCCGCTTCAGGGAGGGTCGCGGCATGCGCACCGGCCAGCGGTGATAGAGGTAGAGGCGACGGCTGTGACGCTGGGCGTCCCGAACCCGGGCGATACAGCTCTCCAGGTCGTACTCTCCGCTGGGGGCGATCTCCTCCAATTCGCCGGAGACGCCGGGCGGCACCAGGATGCGGTGCTCGATGGTCTCGGTCTCCTGAACGGTCCCGAGCACCGTACCGGCGCCGATCTGGGTGCCGGGCTCCAGATCCGGGTTCGGCTCGAGTCCCCAGCTCCGGCTGCGGTCGAGGGCGGGCAGGTCCAGGCCGCGGCGGATGTAGTCCCCGGATTCCAGGGCGATCTTCTTCAGCGGACGCTGAACGCCGTCGAAGATGCCGCCCAGGAGGCCGGGCCCCAGCTCGACGGACAGGGGTCGGCCGAGGGCGACCGCCGGTCCTCCCGGACGCACCCCCTCGGTGGACTCATAGCTCTGGACGACAGCGTGCTCCCCCTGGAGGGAGATGACCTCCCCGAACAGACCGAGCTCGCCCAGCTTCACCTGCTCGCCATTGCGGATCCCCGGCATGTCGATGGTAACGATGGGACCGTTGATGTCGCGGATGACGCCGCGCCGCAGGTGCTCGCTCATGGTCTCATCCGCCGAGCAGGTTGCCCGACTCGAGCCCCATCGGCAGCAGCCGCTCGAGGATCACCTGCCGGACACGCTGGCTCAGACGCTCCAGCCGCCCCTCGAAGGTGTTGTCTACCCTGATGCGGTTGTCGGCACTGCGCACCAGCACACCCCCGACGGTCTCGATGGGCTCGGCGGAGAGCTGCAGCGACTTGCCCGGGGCGGCCCTGGCGGCGATCTCTTCCCAGCCATGCCGCAGGCGTGACAGGTCCTGCCGGTTGACTTCTGCCACCAGGTCATCGGACTCGATCTCCCCGGCTGCCTGGGCCAGATAGGCGCTCAGCAGGTCGAGGTAGCCAGGCTCATCCCGCCGGAAGGCATCCATGCGCTGCCCCAGGCGCCGCTCCACGTCCGTCACCAGGTTCCAGCGTACCCGATCGAGATCACTCTGCAGCTTGAGCTCGTTGGCCTGGACCTGCTGGCGGAAGGTCCGTTCTCCGAGGGCCTTGGTGATGGCCTCCTCGCGCTCCTCCCGCAGCCGCAGACGATCGGAGGCGGCGCGCAGGATGTTGTCCCGGCTGCGCTGAGCCCGGTCTCGGTACTCGGCGGCCAGCCGTTCGGCGCGGGCCAGTATGGCCTGCTCCAGCTCCTGAACCTGGTTCATTTGCGACCCTCCCCCCTGGTCTCCGAGCTGCCGAACATCCGCGCTACACGGTCCGCCACGTCGCTCGGGAGGCGCGGTGGCGCCTTCAGAACGGGAACCGCGACCACAACGATCCTCCCCCCTTCCCTTCGAACCGCATCCAGCTCCGGGGCGCCGGACTGCATGACCCGGTCGTCGACGATGACGAAGGCGTTCTCCTTGCCCCGCTGGAGCCCCCGGAAGATGTGGTCCACCTCCGATACTGTCGGGTCTGGGAAGGTCTCGAAGCCGATTAGCCGAAAGCCGTCTGCCAGGCTCTCGTCCCCTAGAAACAGCATGCGGGTCGGCCTGCCGTGGGCCGGGTCGGCTGGCACCAAGGGGTTCCCCTATCAGAGCTTGTTGAGTATCAGGATGCTCATGACCAGGCCGTAGATCGCGATACCTTCTGCCAGCCCGAGGAAAATGAGGGTGCGGCCCAGGACCTCCGGCCTCTCCACGGTGGCAGCGACGCAGGCGGCCCCGATGGGACCCACCGCGATGCCGGCCCCCAGGGTAGACAATCCCGTTGGGATACCCACGCCCAGCATGGCCAGCCCCATGCCCGTTGAGACCTGCGGAAGGGCGGTGGTCAGGGCCTGAGGCTGAGCCATGGCATTGCTGATGCCGAGGACCAGCAGTCCGATCTCGGCGCCGAGGAACATGACCAGCTGGGCGACCATGGCCGGTTTGAGCCAGGGCCGCAGCCGAGGAGCCAGACCCGGACGCAGGCCGAAGAGGATACCGCTGAGGACGATGGCGAGGATGGCCAGGGACATCAAGCCGAGAAGCCAAAACATGGTCAACTCCGTTGAGGGGTTGGAGGAGGAATGGTTTCTGATCTGCCGTCTTCCGCTCCACGGGCGAGCTGGGTAAAGTCCAAACTGGGGTCAACCTAAATAGGATTGGCCCGCGTCCCGCAGCGACTGCCGCAGGCGCAGCGGCTTGAATTCGTGTCCGTCTCCGGAGAAATATCGCGAGAACCCTTCATAGTACTCGAGCCGCATCACCTGGATGATCACAATCCCTCCCTCGAGAACCACGATGAACAGGTTGCCCACCGCCAGCGTAATCCAATGGCCCCAGGCCGCGCCGACGCCCTCGGCGAGGGTAAGAACCGCCAGCGACAGGGCCACGTGGTTGAGGCTGAAGGCGGAGACCCGGAGAAAGGAAAGCGTATTGGACAGATAGACGATGACCGTCTCCAGCGTCTGAATCGACACGATCAGCAGCCGCTCTCCTACCGGTGCGCTCAGGTGCTGCCATTCAAAAACCGCTAGGCCCAGCAGCGACAGTGTGACCACCAGCGAGGGAATCACACCGAACCCATCCCCGCGGGCAAGCTGGTAGCCGCCCGCCAGCAGGGCAAGGTAGAAGAGCAGGTTGACGGCGCCGTGATGTGCGAAGAGAGCGCCGACGAAATCACGGGTCGCCACCCGATTATAGATGCCGAGCTGGCAGGCAAGGACGATGAAGCGAATAGGATCCCGAAGCCCATGGAAGAAATGCCAGCGAGGATGCCGAAGAGGTAAAGGCGCGGCAATCTCCTGTGCGCCAGAAATGCTGCCAGGGCGATCACCCCTCCATGGCCGATGTCGCCGAACATCATGCCGAACATGAGCAGGAAGGTGATGGCGAACAGGGGGGTCGGGTCGATCTCCCCGTACTGGGGAATACCATACTGTTTGATCAGCGTCGCGAAGGGTCGCAGGAGGCGGCTGCGTGCAGTGACTGAAGGCACCAGCGGGCGCTCCTCCCTTCGGGGCACCCGGCTCTCCAATGCGAAGGGTCCGGCGAGGGCCTCGCCAAGCTGGCGCTGCAACCCCTCCACCGATCGAGCGGGGACCCAGCCGGCCAGATAGGCGAGGTCCCCGGCGCTGCGGATGGAAGGATCCAGGGTCACAAGGGGCTCTGCCAGCAGCAGCAGAGCTTGGGCGTCCTGGAGCTGGCTGCGGATCGTGGACGCCCACTCTGACAGCCGAGCCTGAAGTGCCGTGCGCTCCACGGTGATCTCCGAGCGCCTTCGCGCGAGCTCCTCGCGCAGCTCGTCGGGCTCGCTGGTGAGCTCCGGTGGGATTGGGAGACGCTGGAAGCCGGCCGCCCGCAATACCGCCGCGAGCTCCCCGTCCGCGCCGCCCTTGAGCCCGGCGACGACCACGTGTGCCTGTTCGCCTCTGACCAGGTAGGTTAAGAGGAGGTGCCGAGCCAGCCCTGCCGCCCCCTCCAGCTGCCGCACATTCTCCCGGGGCACGATGCCCGCCTCCACGCTGAGGAACCGGGTGGGGCCTCGCAGCATGCCCAGGTCGATGTTCA
>JARRNE010000555.1:0-2794 GCA_037385305.1 Chromatiaceae bacterium
CATCGTGGCGTCATGGCTCGTGACCTTGCCAGCGGGGGCCTTGCTGGCGGCCCTGTTCTTCTTCGTATTCCGGCTGATCTTCGGCTGAGGACGCGGCCGCTGCGGGCCGGGGCTGGTCTGAGCTACGCACTGAATCGTCCTTTGCAGCCAATGCCCCGGCTGAAACGGGTATGACGCATAAGCTTAAGCTTAAGCCGGTCGCGTCCCTGCGGACTATCCGCGGAATACCGGTCGACCAGGACTTGAGGTTTAACCAGATCATCGTCACCGGGCCTCCGGGTTCCGGCAAGTCCACCTTCATTGGGAGTCTGGGGGGCTGGCCGGAGGAGGGCTACATCGACCTGTCGCTCAAAGGCTGGTGGCGGGCCCGCGCGCTCTCTCTGCGCCCGCGGGAGGTGCACTTGGGGCTGCCATTCGTGGGCCGGGTCCAGGCGCTCGAGCTCTTTCACGAGGACTGGTTGGCCCACTGGCGTGAGCTGAATCTCGACGAATCCCGCATCCTGGTCCCGCCGACCGCGCGCCACCTGTTGTCGGTGGATTGGCGTTCGCGTTACGTCTTTGAGTTCCTAATCCCGACGGCGGGAACCCTGGTAAGCCGCTGCCGGGCGCGCGCCCAGCTCGGCACGCACCCGATCGACTGCTCCGTAAACCCAGAGGTGGTGCGCCGCCAGCTCGATATCTATGCCCGGGTGGCGCTGCACCTGCATCGTCGTGGAATGACCGTGTATGTGCGCACTGCCCCCGCATCCCCGCCCGCACGTATCGTCGACACCCCGAGTGAGCGTATCCATGGCTGACTCCGCTACAGCTCACAAGGGCTTTCTCAAGCGCTTCCGCAGTCTTCTCGAGGACCTAGAGCGCTGCGACGACGTGGACTTGCAGGAGTCGCTGCGCCTGGACAACGCCAAGGTCCGCATTCCGCGTCCGGTGCTGCCGGTGCAACTGCGCCTGGGAGACGAGGACGGCTACCGCCTACACCTCTACCCGGAGCTGGTGGCCCGTCGCAACGGGCGGATGCGCCCGAGCGGGGACTATCTGCTTCTCGATCCAGACAAGTATTTCCTCGAGATCAGCGGATTTCTGCGCCTGTCATCGGGGGAATCACTCACCCTGGGCCGCGAGGACCGGGAACAACGCCTGCTGTTCCAATACCCCAATCTGGTGGACAACCGCCATATCCGCCTGAAACTCTCGGACAAGGGACTCGTCCTGCGCAATAAGTCCGGTCGGCAGGGGGTATGCTTGGCGCCCCTGACCGCCAAGGACCAGATCGAGCGGCTGGTTCACTGGCGCCAGGACAAGCTGGCGCGCCTCGCCGCGATCCTCGGAGGCGGCATCGAGGACCCGTCCAAGGCAGAAGCATTGGATCTCATCGAACGGGTAATCGCACTCATGGGTCGGGAGCCCTACCGCGTCAAGGACAGCCGCGGCGGCCCTGGCGGGCTCCTCGCCGTGCCCGACCGGCCCACACCGGTCTTCGTTGGCGACCTTCACGCCAACATCGATAGCCTACTAGTGATTCTCACTCAGAACAGGTTTCTAGAGGCCCTAGAGGACGGCAGCGCCCTGCTGGTTCTGCTGGGAGATGCGGTCCATTCGGATGAGCCTGGCAAAGAGGACCAAATGGACTCCTCGATGTTGATGATGGACCTGATCTTCCGGCTCAAACTTCGCTTCCCCGAGCGGTTCTTCTATCTGCGCGGCAATCACGACAGCTTTGCGGAGGAGGTCAGCAAGGGGGGAGTCCCCCAAGGGCTCCTGTGGGGGCAGGCACTGCACGATCGGCGCGGGCCCAAATACAAGAAGGCTATGGTCGAGCTCTACCAACGGCTGCCGTATGTGGTCGTCTCTAGCCATTACGCCGCCTGCCACGCGGGTCCGCCTACGAGCAAGGTGTCGCGGGAGGCGCTGATCGACATCTATAAACACCCCAAGCTGCAATACCAGCTAACTCACGGACGCCTGCGCCGACCTCAGACCCCAAATGGTTACAACCGCGGCGATATGGCGCGTTTTCGTCGGCTGATCGGGCTGGATGTGGCGGCTCCGGTTCTCGTGGGGCACACGCCCCTGTCGGGGGATGGGTCGCTGTGGCTCAATGCTGGTGGTATCAAGAATCATCATGTCTTGTTCGGTGCCAATCCCAGGTGGGTGGGACTGGTTACACGCGTGGGCAAACACCTGCTGCCGCTTCGCTATCCCACCGAACCTCTGACCGCGGTGCTGAATCAGTTTGTGCAGACCGGCCGGGGATTCAGGCTGTAACCGGGCCGACCCCGCCCTGTCACAATACCGTCATGCTAATGTCATACTCGTCCCGGTCGGAATGCCCCAGTGTCCGCGCCCCCGCAAGGGTGTAACAACATGTCGGAGAAGCCCGAGGTCAGGCCCGTCCTGGTGCCGGTGGATTTCTCCTGCCACTCCGAGGCCGCCCTGATCTATGCGGTGGATCTTGCGAGATGCCTCCACCAGCCGGTGCTCGTGCTTCACGTGGTGCACGACCCGGGCGTCATGCCGGGCTACCACAGCCGGGCATTAAAGAAGAAGCAGCTCCACCGCATCGAGGACGGGGCGGCGGACATGCTCGCCGAGTTTCTGAAGAATGTGTTGGAGCGCCATTCGCACCTGAGTGGTCTGCGGGAGATCCAGTCGATGCTGATCAAGGGGCTTCCGAGCACCCGCATCATGGAGGTGGCGAAGCAGCAGCAGGCCAGCCTGATTGTGCTCGGCAGCAAGGGGCTCACGGGCCTGAAACACCTGATGATTGGCTCCGTGGCGGAGCGGGTGGTGCACA
>JARRNE010000556.1:0-2793 GCA_037385305.1 Chromatiaceae bacterium
TCGGGAGAACGGCGGCGCCGGTCCTTCCCCTTCCCCGGCTGACAGCGGCCATGGCCACTGAGGCCCACAACGAGTATCCACCGCTCGATCCTCTGCGCCGGGGGCTGGTGACCGTCGCCTTGGCGTTGGCGGTCTTCATGAATGTGCTGGATGTCTCGATCGCGAACGTCTCCATCCCGACCATCGCGGGCTACCTGGCCGTCAGCGCGGACCGGGGCACCTGGATCATTACCTCCTTTGCGGTCAGCAACGCCATCGCGGTGCCCATCTCCGGATGGCTTGCGAGACGGGTCGGCGAGGTCAGGTTGTTCGTCGCTTGTACCCTGTTGTTCACCCTGTTCTCCTGGGTCTGCGGACTCTCTTCTTCCTTTACCATGCTGCTGGTGGCCCGCACCCTGCAGGGTGCGGTCGCCGGTCCCATGATTCCGCTCTCACAGAGCCTGCTGCTGTCCAACTATCCGCCCAACCGGCACGGCTTCGCCAATGGCATCTGGGGCATGACCGCGGTCGTCGGTCCAGTCGCGGGACCCATCCTCGGCGGCTGGATCACCGACAATATCAGCTGGTCCTGGATCTTCTACATCAACGTCCCCGTCGGGCTGCTCGCGGCGTGGGCGACCTGGATCCTGCTGAAGGACCGGGAGACCGCAATCCGCATGCAACCGATCGACGTCGTGGGTCTGGGCCTTCTGATCGTCGGCGTCGCCTGCCTGCAGATCCTGCTGGACAAGGGGAACGATCACGGGTGGTTCGGGTCGACCCAGATCGTTACCCTCGGGCTGATCTCCCTGGTTACCCTCAGCTTCTTCGTGGTCTGGGAGCTGACGGACGAGCATCCGGTGGTCGATCTGACCCTCTTCGCCCGGCGCAACTTCGCGGTCGCGGCCATCGCCATGACCCTGGGGTACATGATGTTCTTCGCGGCGATCGTCATCCTGCCCTTGTGGCTGCAGACGCAGCAAGGCTACACGGCAACCTGGGCGGGCCTTGCCACCTCTTCGCTCGGTATCCTCGGCATCGTGTTTTCGCCGATCATCGGGCGCCTCGCCGACAAGATCGACCCGCGCGTCCTGGTGACCGTGGGCTTCTCGATCTTCGCAGGGGTTTCCTTCGTCAATGCGGATGCCAGTACCAACATCACCTTTGGCCAGATCTTCCTTCCGCGTCTGATCTGGGGCATCGGCACCGCTTGCTTCTTCATCCCCCTCATCACCTTGTCCCTGAGCGGGCTGCACCCGAGCCAGCTTGCGAGTGCCTCGGGCCTGTTCAACTTCGTGCGGCTCCTGGCCCTCGGATTCGGCACCTCCATCAGCGTCACCCTGTGGGACCGTCGGGCAACCCTGCACGACTACCATCTCACCACCAACCTGACACCCTATTCGTACCAGACCCACCAGTGGATCGATCAGACCCAGGCCCTCGGTCTGCAGCCGCTCCAGAGCTTGGATATGCTCAGCCGGACGGTGAGTCATCAGGCATTCATGCTCGCCACCAACGACGTATTTTGGCTCTCGGGATGGGTGTTTCTCGCCCTCATCGGTGTCATCTGGCTGGCGAGAACCCCTGATCGGCAGGGCGTACGGCCCCTCGCAGAGTGAGGCCGCAGACGCGCGGCGGCCGCCAGGATGCTAAAGTAAGCGTTTGATTAACCCGACCAATGAATCTCGGATGAAGCCCTTCGCCGTCATCTCGGACGTGCATGGAAACCTGGAGGCCTTGCGGGCGGTCCTTACCGTCATCGATGGGCTCGGGATAGAGGATGTCTACAGTCTGGGGGATGTGGTCGGATACGGGCCGGATCCGGCGGCTTGCATGGAGCTCTGTCACGATCGGTGCTGCGTACTGCTCGCAGGCAACCATGAGGAGGCGGTGCTTCACCCGGAGCGCTCCCGACTGAACGGGCCCGCGCGGGAGGCACTGCAACGGACCTGGGACCAGCTGCAGAGCCAGGGCTTGGTGCCGCAGCTCCAAGGCTGGCCGACCTATCATCAGGTCGGTAGTCAGCTCATGGTGCACGCGTCGGTAGAGGGGGGAGCGCACGGCTATCTGACCGAGCGGGACCGCAGCGGAATGTCCACCTTCGATCGCGTGGCCGGCTTCATCGAAGAGAATTTCGTCGGCTACCGGATCTGCTACGTCGGACACAATCACACGCCCTTCCTGGCGACCACCGCGGGGTTCATTCATCCCCATGAGGAAAGGATGGCATTCTTTGCGGGCAGCGAACGCTTCTACGTGAGCGTGGGGTCGGTCGGGCAGCCCCGCGACGGTGACGCCCGGGCCTGCTTCGTGACCTACAGCGGGGATGAGGTGCGGTTCGTGCGCGTGGCTTACGAGTGGGCGGCGACGGCCGCAAAGATCCGCCGCCTGGGCCTTCCGGAGGTCCTGGCGGAGCGGCTTGCCAAGGGCCGTTAGTGTCTGCTGTCGAGCTCTTCATCGAGCGCGCCCAGCGACTGCCGGCCGCACCGACCGTTGTCCTGAAGGTCCTGCGGCTCACCCGGGACCCCGAGACTTCGGCGGAGGCGGTCGCAGAGCTTGTACGGCGTGAGCCCACCCTCTCCGCTCGTTTGCTGACGCTCGCCAACTCCGCCTTTTTTGGGATGCGGGGACGGGTCGATACGGCGCGACGCGCCGTCGTTGTCCTCGGCTTCAAGACAGTGGCCTCCATGGCCATGGTCGTATGGACCCACACCCTTTGCCTGTCGACCAAGGACCGGTCGCTACATGCGATCTATCGACAGCTGTTCAAACACGGCCTTGCCGTCGCGGTGCTGGCCCGGGACCTGACGTCGC
>JARRNE010000557.1:0-2792 GCA_037385305.1 Chromatiaceae bacterium
GGATGCAGCGCAGATAGCTCAGATCGAAGGCGCCCGCGTGCGTGGGTCCGTCGGGACCCACGAGGCCGCCCCGATCGATGGCGAAAAGCACATCGAGGTTCTGTATCGCCACGTCGTGGATCAGCTGATCGTAGGCCCGCTGCAGAAAGGTCGAGTAGATGGCGACGACGGGCTTGAGGCCCTCGCAGGCCATGCCCGCCGCCAGCGTGACCGCATGCTGCTCTGCTATCGCTGTGTCGAAGTAGCGTTTCGGGTAACGCTTGGCAAACCGGGTGAGACCGGACCCCTCCCGCATCGCCGGGGTGATTCCCATGAGGCGGCGGTCGGCCGCGGCCATATCGCAGAGCCAGTCGCCGAAGACTTCCGTGTAGGTGGGCGCTGCGCTGCCGCGCTTGCCCGATGAGGGGCGCAACCCGAGCTCAGGGTCGAATGGCGTCACCCCGTGGTATCGAACCGGATCAGCTTCCGCACGGGCATACCCTTTACCCTTGCTGGTGACGACGTGCAGGACGCGCGGACCCCTCAGAGGGCGAAGCTCCTGCAGCGCTCCGAGGAGTGCATGCAGATCATGTCCGCCCACCGGGCCGAAGTAAGCAAAGCCGAGCTGCTCGAACAGGGTGACGGACCCCGCCGCCTGGCGTTCGGTACTCTCCGTGGGCTGTCTTCCGTCACCATTGGTCGTCGCTGGATGCGCGCGCGAGCGCAGGCACCTGAGATGGCGGGATAGCGCCCCCACATTGGGAGAGATCGACATGCCGTTATCGTTTATGACGACCAGCATATCGGCTCCCAGCGCGCCCGCGTGGCTCAGCGCCTCCAGCGCCATACCGGCGGTTAGGGCACCGTCGCCAACAACGGCGACCACTCGCCGATCGTCGGCCGCGAGCGTCATTCCCAGCGCCGCGCTGACAGCGGTGCCTGCGTGGGCGACCCCGAAGGTGTCGTACCGGCTCTCGCTACGCCGAGGGAACCCCGACAGTCCGCCTCGCTGGCGGATGCTGTGCAGACGGTCCCGCCGCGCGGTAAGTGCCTTGTGTGGATAAGTCTGGTGCCCGACATCCCAGACGAGACGGTCAGTCGGGGTGTCGAAAATGTAATGTAGCGCCACCGTCAGCTCGACGGCCCCCAAGCCCGCCGCGAAATGCCCGCCGCTGGCGGCGACGGAACGGATCATAAAGTCTCGCAACTCCTCGACAAGGTCGCCGAGCTTGGCTTGCGGGAGCTTGCGCAGATCTTCCGGGTCGCCGATGGCGCTCAACAGCGGGTATTTGCCTGTGATGTCCATATCCCTAGCGTCCCTAACTGCGAATCCCGTATGCCGAGCAGGCGCCCCGCCGCAGGAACCAGTCTTTACCAGCCCCTCCGCTCTGCGGCGAATACCAGCCCAACCCGGTGCCGCCCCTCCCGATCACAACCATTCTTGTTTTCCTAATGGACGCGAGACCACATTCTTGGTTTTCTCCAGGACGCAAGACCATCAGCGTCACAACGAGCGTCGGTGCGTATTATTGACACGCCCATGCCCCTGCAGTTCCCGCGGTCGCTCCGGACTCTTCGACCCCGTTGGCTGCGGAACCCGAGCCCGGCCGCGATTGTCTAGATTCCATCATAGGGAAGCGGCCCAAAGTACGGCATAATACACTGCCGAGGACCTCACGCCGAGTTCGGAATGTCGGAACCCTGGCGCCAAGCGCTGGAAGGGCGGGGCGGGATCGGGAAATGCCCACCCGGCCGAGAAGTGTCACCTGCCGCATAGCCAACCATGCCTCGCGCCGGAGATAAGCCGCTGTCCGCGGGCGCATCCAACACCATGGAGGAGGCTGAAGATGGGCGTACCCCTTCGCCAACAATATCAAGTTGCCCGTTACGTGATCGGACAAAAGCTGCGTGGGGTGGAACGCTACCCCCTGGTGCTCATGCTCGAGCCCCTGTTTCAGTGCAACCTGGCCTGCGCCGGGTGCGGAAAGATCGATTATCCGAGCGACGTCCTGAGGCAGAGGCTCAGCGTCGAGGACTGTCTGCAGGCCGCCGACGAGTGCGGCGCGCCGGTGGTGTCCATCGCAGGCGGGGAGCCGCTGTTGCACAAGCAGATGCCGGAGATCGTGCGCGGCCTGATTGCACGCCGCAAGTACGTCTACCTGTGCAGCAATGCGCTCCTGCTCAATAAGCGCATCGACGATTACGAGCCATCCCCTTACCTGACCTTCTCCATTCACCTGGACGGTAACCGTGAGCGGCATGACGCCTCCGTGTGTCAGGACGGTGTCTTCGACCGCGCGGTCGACGTCATCCGGCTTGCCCTCGCCAAGGGTTTCCGCGTGACAGTTAATTGCACCGTCTTTCAGGGGGAATCGGCGCAGGAAGTGGCCGAATATCTGGATCTTGCCCGAGATCTGGGCGTGGAAGGGGTGACGATTTCGCCGGGATTCAGCTACGAGCACGCCCCTCGGAAGGATGTCTTTCTCGAGCGCAATGCGACCAAGGATCTGTTCAGAAAGGTCTTCCGGCGCGGGCGTGGACACAAATGGCCCCTCAACCACTCGAGCCTCTATCTGGATTTTCTCGCGGGCAACCAGCGATACCGGTGCACCGCCTGGGGCAATCCGACCCGGAACATCTTCGGTTGGCAGAGGCCCTGTTACCTGTTGGTCGATGAGGGTTATGCACCCACCTTCCGATCCCTCATCGAAGAGACGGACTGGGACGCTTACGGCGCCGGCAACAACCCGAAATGCGCCAACTGCATGGCCCACTGCGGCTATGAGCCGACGGCAGTGGAGGATGCGGTCGCC
>JARRNE010000558.1:0-2789 GCA_037385305.1 Chromatiaceae bacterium
CTCCACCAAGCCGGAGACGCTGATGGAGGCGGTGCTGCGGGAGCGGGCGGACGCCGGTATCGCCTTCGATGGCGACGGGGACCGTGTGGTCATGGCAGATCGCCACGGGCGGCTGGTCGACGGAGACCAGCTGATCTACATCATCGCCAAGTCCCGACTCGAGCGCGGCGGACTGCAAGGCGAGGTCGTCGGCACCCTGATGAGCAATCTGGGTCTCGAGCATGCCCTGCGGCGGCTCGGGGTGGGCTTCGCTCGGGCCAAGGTGGGTGACCGCTTCATCATGGAGCGCCTGAAGCGGGACGGAGGCATTCTCGGCGGTGAGCCCTCCGGCCATATCATCTGTAGGGATCGAACTACCACCGGAGACGGCATCATCTCAGCCCTCCAGGTCCTTGCGGCACTGGCGCTTTCTGGACGGACCCTGGAGGAGTTGGCCGGCGAGGTGGAGAAATACCCTCAGCAGCTGGTCAACGTGCGCCTCCCCGAGCAGCGACCCATCGTGGACGTGCCGGAGGTCCGCGACGCGGTCACATCGGCGGAGCGGGAGCTGGATGGTCGGGGGCGCGTCCTGCTGCGAGCTTCCGGCACCGAGCCCCTGATCCGGGTGATGGTGGAAGGCAACGACGAGGCGTTGGTCGCCTCGATCGTCAGTCGCCTTGCGGACGTTGTCCGTGCCCAGATTCCCGGCTGAGTGCCCAAGCGCATGCAGGAGTATTCGGCGAGGTGCCAGTCGTCAAGAAATCCGCCTTGGTCGCCCATTCGGCTGAGCAAATGTTCGACCTGGTCGCGGATGTAGATGCGTACCCCAAGTTCTTGCCTTGGTGCCACCGAGCGTCGCTCGTGTCCAATTCCGACAACCAGATTTGCGCACGGATCGAGGTGGCGCGCCTGGGTATCCACCAGACCTTCACGACCTGCAACAGGTTCCAGCGGCCCCGCCACATGAGCATCGATCTTGTGGACGGGCCCTTCCGCAAGCTCACGGGGGCATGGAGCTTTCTGCCACTGCGTGCCGATGCCTGCAAGGTCGAGCTCGAGCTCGCGTTTGAGTTCTCCGGCAAGCTGATCGACAAGGCGTTCGGGGCGGTCTTCCATCAGATCGCCAACAGTCTGGTGGATGCCTTCTGCAAGCGCGCCGACGAGATCCATGCCGGCTGACGGGCGAATCAGGGTCGAGGTCGCCTTTGCCAAGGCAACGGAGCAGGCGCTCCTCGCCCTCGAAGGCGAGGCCGGCCTGACCGTGCGGCAGGTCATCGAGCGCAGCGGCATCATGCGTCAGTTTCCCGAGATCGATCTCGCGGTAAACAAGGTGGGTGTCTTCGGAAGACTGGTCGGGCCGGACCAACCCGTGGAGTCGGGAGACCGGGTCGAGATCTATCGTCCGCTCATCGCGGACCCCAAAGAGGCGCGAAAGAAGCGTGCTGCCCTGAAGCGGCGTCCCGGAGCCGGCCCCGGCAAGGAAGACGGTTAACCGCGGTATCCCTTCGCGCCCGGAGACCGGGCCCGCCCCCCGGCAGAGCGGTTTCCGTGTTCGCGCACGCCACGGGCCGCGCTACGGCAACGAATCCGTGCATCCGAGTAGATAGCCATCCGCCGCTTTGCGGCCCCAGCGGTGGCGACGCATGGTGCCCCTCGCCGAGGTTATTCGGCGGGCTCGAGGCCAATCTTGGTAAAGGCCCTGGAAAGAATCCCCCGCTCGTCCTTCCAATTCGGCACGGTCACGATGATTTCGTTCGGCTTGGCGGCGGCCAGGCGCGCCGGGTTCGGCCTGATGTACCCCTCCACCTTGTCGAGGGCTCCGTCCTTGTTGAAGAACAGGGTCAGGCGCTTGATCTGGGTCTCTTGGTGGGGGCGGCGAATCGTGTAGGTGTAGTCCCAACGGTCGGCGTGAAAGATATCCTCCAGCATGGGGGTTCCCATCAGGTACCGCACCTGGCTCTTGCTCATTCCGGGCTGCAGGCGGTCCACCATTTCGCCGGTGATGATGTTTCCCTGTTGGACCGGCATCTGATAGACAAAGGGAAGACGGTCGATGACGCGCCCGCCCCCACACCCGGCGAGGGTTGCGCCGAGCACCAAATAAATGAGAACCTTTTGCATCTAATCTGCTGCCGAGGCGATGTGGTCGGGTGGCATGATACCCCACCGTTGCCTTGGGCCGCTGCATGGCACCGAGCCCGAAAACCGCGGGACTCGCGATGGCTTGACGTTAGGCTTCGGATATGGGGCACGGGTTCCCGTTGGTCGCCCCGGGTCTCGATGCCGAGGAGGCCGACGATGGAAAACGATCAGATCAAGCAGGCTGGCCTGAAGGTCACGGCCCCGCGACTCAAAATACTCAGTATCCTGGAGGAGAGCGACAAGCGACATCTCAGCGCCGAAGATGTTTACAAGATCCTGCTCGGCAACGGGGAGGAGATCGGGCTGGCGACTGTATATCGGGTTCTCACCCAGTTCGAGGGCGCCGGCCTGGTATGCCGCCACCATTTTGAGACCGGTCAGTCCGTCTTCGAGCTGAACCGGGGCGGGCACCACGACCATTTGGTCTGTGTGAAATGCGACAAGGTCGTGGAGTTTATGGAGCCGGCCATCGAGCACCGGCAGGAGGCCATCGCGAAGCAGCATGGCTTCACGCTCGAGGATCACTCCCTGGTGATCTATGGGGTCTGCCCCGACTGCCAGGCGAAGCGCAGATCGAGCTGACGGAGCAGGGCGGCGCAGCCCAGCCGCGATGCAACGCCCTCCAACATGCGCCAGGTTGATGCCTGTGCCGGGATCTTCTTCTCTCC
>JARRNE010000559.1:0-4190 GCA_037385305.1 Chromatiaceae bacterium
GGCAGCCGCGAGGTCATGCCCGGGCGGCGCTGCGAGGAGTGCGGTAGCTATGCGGTCATCCGCAAGGATGGCTGCAACTTCTGCACCGCCTGTGGCGCAACCGGGGCATGTGGATAGCAAGGCGCGTTGTCCCCATGGTTCTGCCACGGTCCACCGGGATCTCAGGTGCCGGAAGACTTCTTACGGCCTGATTCAAGAATAGTGGTTTTCGGGTACCTGATGAGCAATGAGCTTCAGCTACCACTGGGGAGCATCCTGGCGCCGGCTTTCCAGCCGGAAAGACGGACTGGCTGAGACAGGTTGCTAATCAAGAAAGGTCAAACAGAAGCTATGGCTTTGGGAGTCTCCCTCGACACGCGTGACACCACGACTACTCATACCCACAGCCCCAGAGGGAGCACCCGGCCCGGAGCTGGACCGCCACCCTTCTCTCCGGAGCCCCGCTGTGCTCACGCCGGCCGAGCGCAGTCAACTCGCTGATGCCGTGGACGCGGGGGCCAGGCAGTACTTTCGCGACCGGCGCGAACGGGTGCCCCGGTTCATTGCCGCCCACTTTGCGCTCCCGGGCGCGCTCGATCTGCACCGGCGTGCCGTTGGCCTGGATCTGCTGCGGGCGCCAGCGAACGTCCTCTGGGCCGCTCCTTATATCGGTGCCCATCTCGCCAAAGCAGGCCTGCGACAGATCGGGGCGAGCCGGCTTGCGGGAGGGCTGCAACGGCTGCCGTCGGGCTTTCCGACGGCGGTCCAGCGGGAGGTCCTGCGGCTGGTGCAGGAGGAGCTCTTACAGCTTGCACCCGGGCAGGAGCCAGATGCGCTGACCGCAACCGTCCTCGCGCAACCCGTGGTGGCGGGTGCGCTTGACCGCTATCTGGCGCCCATTCGCGCGCGGGCACAGGACCCAGCCTTTCGGGGCGCGCTGACGGAGGAGTTCGCGGCCTATGCTGTGACTCGCGCCGCGGCCGCCGATCTGTCATGCGCAACCCTCACCACCACGTCCGGTGCACTCGCCCTCGGCAAACTCACCCCAGGCGCATTGTCCGCAGGACCTGCGCTTGCCTCTTGGCTCGCTCAGCATGCTGCGGTGTCCCAGTTTCTCCTCGGACCAACCCTGGGCGCCTGGTATTACGGTCTCTATCCCGCGACCGCCTCCGCAGGGCTGATCGCCGCAGCGACCGGTGGGGTCGCAGCCGCACTCGCCGTCTTCTCGGCCTTTGCCGGACTTGTCGCCGATCCGCTTCAGGCAAGGTTCGGCTTTCACCGGCGGCGCCTGCTGCGGCTGATCGATGCTCTCGAGCAACGCTTCTTCGGGTCCGCCCGGCGCGGCTTCCGGCCGCGCGACCAGTATGTCGCACGCATCTTCGACCTGGTCGATGCCCTGAGAGGGATCGCCGCCCTGCGCTGAAACAAAGCCACCGCCTCTTTCCTCCGCGGCGCATGGAGGCGCACAGCGGTTCCAGTGGCCGCAGACGGCCAAAAGCGGAAGTAGATCCCTGAGATAAAAACCCCGGCGCTTGGCCGGGTCATAGGACAGCTCGGAGTGCGAGCCTGACGACGAGAGCACTAAAAAACCGCGACCGGCGGATGGGGGATGCCCTCGTTGATCGTGCGCGCCGGAGGCAATGCCGAGAAACGCTTTCTGGGGTTGTACGCCCCAACCGCCGAAATTTCTGGCGATCGCAACAATCCATAAGTTATGTTCAAGAGAAGAGCCATTTGTGCCGAGCGGCAAGGAATGTAACTGATTGATAACAAATCACTTCTGACTGTTGGAGGGTTTGGGCTTACAACCCACAACATGACGTCGGAGCTTACTATACAAAGAGCAGCGCCGAATGATGCTGCGGAAGTCGCTGTCATGGCGGGCGAGCTATTGGCAGAAATCACGACAGCCAACCGCACTCAAGCCTTTAACTTTAATCTACAAGAAACCATCCTGAGGCCTGCGGACTTCCTGAATCGAGAGAAATACTTCGTCTTCGTTGTTCGTGACGGAAGTAACAAAGCAGTTGGATTCATCGCGTTTTACGAAAGTTATGCGCTCTCTGCTGAAGGAGCGTTTGGGACCATTCCAGAGCTGTACGTTCGTCCTGAATTCCGTTCAAAGGGATTGGGCCTTCGCCTGGTTTCTCAGGCAAAGGCGTTTGGTCCATCCCGCGGGTGGGGTCGGTTGGAGGTAACGACACCACCCCTTCCGCAATTCGATCGAACATTGGCGTTCTACGAACGAGAAGGATTCTCCATCACGGGCGGCCGCAAGCTAAAAGTTGCGTTATAAGCGCCAGCCTCAGCAAGCATTCGAGTGAACGACACAAGCGTATCCGATGACCGGTCTGTGTCCAAGAAGCTAGACGCCGCGACCGTCCGCTTCGCCCGTTTACCTGTCGCTCAAGCGATGCGGCTTGTGTGTGGATGGCGGTCGAAACCCGCGCATAACTGGCGAACAGCGATGTGACGGGTTGCAATTTTGGCTCATGAGGTGATCGGCGTGACGCCACATAGAATTCGAAGAAAGCCCAGGGAAACCTCTTTCAGATTGTGCGCCCACTCATGTACCGCGAGATATTGTTGAAGGTAGCGCTTGTTCAGACAGCCTCTTAGGTCAGCGTTCCCGAAGGCGGCCCGGGAGACCTGGATTCGGCCTGAGGAAGCTCGGTTCGGCAACCAGGCGCTGCACCTCGTCGTAAAAGCGGCCGACGTGCCAGCCGTCCGCCAAGCCGTGGTGGACCTGGACGGCGAGGGGCAGGACCACCTGCGCCCCTTGGGTGAAGAATTTGCCCAGGGTGAGGATTCGGGATGCTGGCGTATTGGGCGCTGAAGGGATGGGTGACCGCGGTGAAGCTGAGCCAGGGGACGTTGGTGATGAAGATCATGTGGTGCTTGTCGCCGGTGGAGCGGTCCGGGTCGGCGCGGGCGGCAGCAATGCGGCACTCGACGTCCGCGTAATAGACATCGAAGTCCTCGCGGTGCACCGAATCGCAGAATGAGAATGTATGGTCGTCCAGCAGCACCGTATAGCCCGGATCGACCCGCTCGAATTCGTAGAGCTCGCCGTCGATCAGGCGATGGCGGAGTTCCGGGATGCGGTTCGCGGCCACCGAGAGGATCCAGCTCATGGTGATGAAGAAGCGGTGGCCGGTGAGGGCGAGGCGTTGGCGCAGGGCGCCGATCTCCACATTGCAGGTGACGCTGAAGCAGGGCAGCTCGCGGTCCTTGAAGGCCTCGAGCAGGGCGCGGCGGGGATACCTGGAGAGGTCAATTCGGTGCTTGTTCGGGATCATGCCAGCTCGTGCACGAAGATGCGTTCGCCCGCATGGGTCCGGGCGCGGCCTTGGTCCACCGCCTAGGCGAGTTCGGCGCAGGCCAGCAGCAAGGCGTTGGTGGTGAATTTTCCCTGCTTATCCGGTTGGGCCATAATTCTGCTTTCAGGCGTTGGCCGGAAGGCCCGCCAGGACGTCGGCCAGCAGTTTGCTGTTTGGATTCATGCGGAGGTGCGATCGCTGGCCCACCAGTACCTCCGCTGATTTCTAACAAACGCTGCGTTGTGGCCCAACCGGATAAGCAGGGAATTTTTCCCTCGGCCCGCCCCTTGAAGTCTTCGGTGACGCTTTGCGCGTTTGTTGGCGCAAGGCGGCCGCATTTGTCATCAGGTCTTGCAGGATACATAACCGCGACCGATGACAACACGAGAGCTATGAGAGCAAACTTCATATCGGGGTCCCTTGAGTGCGAATGCGAGTAGTGATGACAAATATTACGGTTAGCCAGGACGGCTAGGAATTCAACGCGCGGCGCAAGGTGGCAGGGTCAACTCCGATCATTCGGGCGGCTACCGCCTTTCCCTTCCCCTCGGCAATCAGGGGGTTTTGGCCCAAACCGCCGAAAATATGCAGTAGGAGTCGAAGCGAAGTTTACCAGGCTTTTCGGCTCTGAGATCCGACAGCAGCGCTGAAGAATCAGTAGCCTACGAGGAAGGCGCCGCGGTCGTGCTGCGGTGATCAGACGGGACGGCGGGGTATGATCGGATATTTTCCGATCCGCCCGTCACCGTCATGTCCGAGTTTCTTCCAGAAGATTCCGCTGGCGAAGCCCTCCCGCAGAGCGACCGGTTGCAGATCCTCTCGCCGGAGGAGTACGAGCTGCTCTGGGGCTTCCCCCGCTTCACCCAGAGCGATCGGGATCTGTTCTTCACG
>JARRNE010000560.1:0-4640 GCA_037385305.1 Chromatiaceae bacterium
ACGAATGATCATGTCTTCGGTCTGTCCCACACCGGCGCCATGAACGAGGCCACCCTCCTCGCCCTGCTCGAGGACCTGCCCCGCGGCATCACCGAGATCTACTTCCATCCGTGCTTAGACGCCACCGACGGGCCCGGGTCGCCAGACGAGGTGCGGGCGTTGACCAGCGCCAAGGTCCGCCAGGCCCTGGCCGAGCGGGACATCGTGCCGATCGGCTTCGGCGATCTCGACCCGCAGGCGACGAGAACGGAACGCACAGAGATCCTTGATTAACACACATCCAAACGGAGCACTCACAACGATGAACCGCAAGCTCGCCTACGCCTTTCTCCTCTCCGCGGTCACCCTCTTCGCGGGCGGCCTTCCAGGCCGGGCCGCAAACGCCCAGGACACCGGAACCGGGGAAGCCGCAACCGGCCCCAAACAGGCCAGCCCCAAGGAGGCCGGAACCAAGGCGGCCGCAATCGGCCCCCAGCAGGTGGTCGACCACCTCCACGCAACCGTGATCCGAGCCATGAAGGGCGGCCACGCCATGGGATACGAGGGAAGGTACAAGCTGCTGGCGCCGGTGATCCTCGAGTCCTACGACATACCCTATATCGCCCAGCTGACCCTCGGGAGCTACTGGAGCACCTTGAGCGAGGCGCAGCGTGACCAGTTCATCCAGGTGCTGCAGCAGTACTCGATCGCCAACTACGCGGCGGAGTTCGACAGCTACAATGGCGGCAGCTTCCAGACCCAATCCCAGCAGAGCGCCCAGCCCGGCATCGACTCGGTGAGCAGCACCTTCACGTCCGGCAGTGGCAAGCAGCACCAATTCAACTATCTGCTGCGTCAGACCCCCAAGGGATGGCGCATCATCAACGTCATCGTGGATGGCGTGAGCGACCTGTCGCTGAAGCGCAGTCAGTACGCTTACGTCATGAAGACGGACGGGTTCGACGCCCTTATAAGGAAGCTGGAAGAGTCGATCGCGAAATTGTCAAGCAAGAACGCGTGAACGCAGATCAGCCGGCAGGCGCCTCCTCGGCGACCCGGAAGAATTCCACATAGTCCTGATATTGCCGGCGTTGGTCCGCGGCATCGAGCCCGAACTGCGCGAGATTGTAGCTGTGGCGCCCATGCCGCCCCTGGGGGTGCCGGGCCAAGAACTCCTCGATATGCCGGGCGGTATCTGAGGTCAGCGCCAACCCGAGCTTCGCGTAGAGATCACGGATGACCGCCAGGGGCTCCCGCACCAGGTCGAGGTAGTGGACGTCCAGGTACCGCCCCGGGGCTCGGTCCGCCGAGCGTAAGCTCACCATGCGCCGCGCCCCGTCCGCCCAACGCCCGGCCACGGTGCGGGCGACCCTGCGGGCATCCACGGCGTCGCTGAAAAGGCCCTGCAGGGCCACCGTCAGGCTGGCCACCGAAGGGGTTACCCGCAGCGGATCTCGGTGTGTCATGACGATCCGCGCATCCGGGTAGATCTTCAGCAGCCCTTCCATCCCGAAGACGTGGTCCGGGGCCTTCAGCACCCAGCGCCGAGGAGGACAGCGCCACTGGAGGTGCTGAAGCATGCGCCGATGAAATGCGTACGCGCGCTCCAGTCCCACCTCATCGACCCAATCCCGGTAGGACGGGACACTGTAGAGGGAATCGAACCGCAGACTGAGAAAGGTCGGGCTGGTGATCTCGGTGCACTCCTGGGGATAACGGGCCCCCATCAGGTGCATGGCGCGGAACCCGGGGGCCATACGATAGAACCAGCCCAGCTCGCGCTGCGCCCTGCGGATGCGTGGATCGGAGGCGGTGGCGGCTGCGTCCGGCGGCGGCGACGGGTGCATGACCTCCCAATGAGCGGGGAAGCGGGAGTCGGGGTCCTGGGCCAGCAGGGCATGCAGCAGCGTCGTGCCGCTTCGCGGCAGTCCGAGGATGAAGATCGGCCGCTCCACCGGCTCGCGCGCAATCTCGGTCTGGGTCGTCCAGTCCCGCTGGAGACGCAACCGATTACGCAGCAAATGCAGAATCTCCCAGCGGGCAGTCAATCGGCCGACCAGGCTGAGCGATGCCTCGGATTCCAGTGCCCGCACGAGCGCATCCAGCGGCTCTTCGAGGGGGTAACCCCCGAAATCCGTGAGGCCCTCCCGGGAGCGGGCGGTTTCGATCAGCCGACCGGGCTCCAGCTCGACCAGCGGCACCCCCCACCGGCGCAACGTCCCCCCGATCCAATTGATCGCCCTGATTCCTTTGACTGCCAACGGCCCCTCCGAGGGCGTCTCTCCGGACGGCGGTAACGCTTGCCTCCCTTGTTTCAATGCCATATCACCCATCCTCTTCCGCAGCAGCCTCTTTCGCCGCAGCCCGTTTCCGGACCAGCCGTCGCCCCTCGAACCACTGCCAGGAGCCCAACACCGGTAGCCCGAACACCAGCTCGCGGAACCGCTTGGCCAGGGCCAACGCCAGGCCCACGCTCGGACCGAGACCCACCAAATGGGCAAACACCAGATAGCCCGCCTCCTGCACCCCCAGGCCGGCAGGCACCACGAACGCCGCAGTCCGCAATGCCTCCCCCAGGCTCTGGATAAGCACCGCCGAACCGATGCTCACCGGCTGGTGAAACAGGTAGAGCGCCAGCCAGACCTCCCCAACCCCGGCGAAGAGGCCCACCAACTGCCACAATCCGGCCCGCAGCACCACTGCCGGCTTGCCATAGAGCAGCGAAAGCTCCCGATGCAGCCGGGCGGGCCCACCCACCAGGCCGGGCAGGCTCAAACGGTCCGCCAGTCGGTCCGTGATCGGCTCGCCCCACCACGGGGAGCAGGGTATTGCTGGCGTCGCGCACCGCCGCCACCCAGGCGAGGAAGGGCAAAGGCACACCGGCGCCGCGCGCGCGCAACAGCAGCTGCCAGCCGACGCTATCCAGCACGATCGGGACCAGATGGTAGGGAGCGAGCCAGAGCAGACTCCATCCCGCCACTGCGAGGATGTGGAAGATCTCGGAGAAGCCGCTGCGCGCGATGAGAAGCAGTGTCAGGCCGACCCCGGCAACGGCTGTAACGTAGAAGGCCGTTTTGACCATCGCCCGTCGCTACTCCTTCTGGGGGGACTGCCCGGCCAAGGTGAGGAGGGCGGGAAGCAGGATCAGAATATTGAGGAGGACGATGGCCAGGGACAGCGACAGGGTCCGGCCGAGAACGGCCATACCGGGATCCGCGGCAATCGCCAGGCTCCCGAAGGAGCTCAAGGTCGTCAGCCCGCTGAAGAGCACACCGCCCGGCGTGGAGCTGCGCATGATGGCATCCACATCGAGTCCATTGCGCCAGCGAATGACGAAATAGATCCCGAAGGCCACCCCCAGCCCGACCAGGAGGGGGAGGACGATGACATTCGCGATATTGAAGTCGATCCCCAGCAGCACCATGCCAGCCACCGTGAGCACGCCACTGAGCACCAGCGGGGCGAGGATACGCAGCATGTCCCCGAGCCGACGCAGGGTCAGCAAGAGCAACGCGGCAATCAGGACAAGGGAAATGCCTGACGCCCTGCCGAACGCGCTGACGACCGCGGCGCCGCCCTCGACGAACATCACCGGGGTCCCGGCCGCATTGGGGATCACCGCCCGCACGCTGCGGGCGAACTCCACGAGCCGGGCGTTGCTGCTCAAGGGATATCTGGAGTACACCTCGATGCGGGCGCGCCCATCGGGGGTGACATACTGGTCGCGGAGGGACTGCGGCAGGGACTGCAGGGTCACCGGATGTGCCTGGAGCCCTGCCGCAAGGTCCGCAAGCTCGGTCGGCAAGGTGCCGATAACCCGCCCCTGAAGGGTGAGGAGATCCTTCCCGGAATCGTCGTATTTGCGGTGAAACCCGTCGAGGGCCTGCGCGAGGGCGTGCAACGGGGGCCCGAGGTCGCGCTCGGGCGGGGCCTGCGCCGCTTGCCCGACCGTTGTGTGGAACCGGGCCATCGCCTTGGCAAGCGCCTGGCCGTCGGGCGGCGGCTCGGTCGTCCGGGGGCGCAGGGCGCTAGGGGGAACCAGCAGACTGGCCTGCTGGAGGATCGCTAGCTTGCTCTCCTGATCGTCCGGCACGAAGCTCTGCAGCGTCAAGGCGCGGGACACCGAGTCAAGCTTGCGCACGCGGGCCGCCACGCGTTCCGCAGTCGCGAGGTCAGGCTCCAGCGCCTCGATGGGCAGGATGGAGAAGGGCCCTTGCTCCAGCTCCCGGTACGCGATGACGGCGGGCGCCTTCGGATTCTGCAGCTTGGTCAGGTTGAAATCGAAGCGGACCTTAAAGACCAGCGGCAGGGCCACCACGCCGATCATGGTGGCCGCGACCACGATAGGCTGGGCATAACGGCGCACCGGCAGGAACCCGAAGCCGAACGGCTCCTGGAGCACTCCGTGGCCCCGGCGCACCCGCAGGATCACCAAGAGGGCCGGCAGCACGGTGAGGTTCGCGAAGAGCGCGATGAACATGCTGGTGCCGGCGATGATTCCGAGATCGATGATGCCCGCATAGTCGGTGGGGACCACGGAGTAGAAGCTCAGTGCGGCCGCGACGGCGGCGAGAGACAGCGCCGGACCCATCCGGGAGACGGTTCGTCCCAATGCCTCCCTCTGCTGACTGGCCGGGACCAGCTCCTCGTAGTACCGCATG
>JARRNE010000561.1:0-2783 GCA_037385305.1 Chromatiaceae bacterium
GGTAACAATGTGACTTCAGAGGCGATTCATTACGAAATTCCATGCATGGAGAAGTTTTCCGCTGCGAAGTCCCCGTTCACAAGGTGATCAAGATAAGCGGTGATGCAATCTGCCCTCCTCTATGGTGTAATAGCCGTATCTACAATTGAAACAAAATATGGATAGTTCCCGCAGGGCGTACCCGCCTATAGAGTTGCAATCAGTCCGGAGAGGCCGCATCCGCCGACTCCGCCTGCGCTGACTTCGGCTGCCAACGTTCCTGCAACGCGGGCATATTTTTGCTGTGCGTGAGAATCACAACCTCGTCGCCTATGCGGAATGTTGTCTCTTCATCGGCATGTGAAAACTTGCCATCACGGTAATAGCAGATGACCTTGGCATCGGCGGGCAATTTCAGATCCTTGGCCGCGACCGTATCTTCCTCTTTGGCAATCAAGGTGAAAAACCGGGCCTCGTCCTTGATGACCGCGGAAAGATCTACGTCTTCAGTGCCGCCGACCATGTCCTCCAGGTAACGGCTGATTGTGCGGGAGGGGATGATCGTGTCCTTCAGCCCCAGTTCACGGCAGATGACCTCGAACTGCGGATCGCCGATGCTGGTCACGACCCGCTTGAAACTTAGGGAACGGCCGACGAGACTGGCGATAACGTTATGCTGGTCACTGTCGGTAAGGCAAAATAGGAAGTCGGTCTGTTCGGGATTCACCTCGCGCAGGATGTCGGGCCGGCTGCCATCGCCTTGCAGGAAGCTACAGTCCATCTCTTCAGACAATTCGTCGATCTTGGCCTTGTCGGTCTCGATGATGATGACTTCGTGGCCCTTCTTGACGAATGCCTTAGCGGTTTCAATGCTGACTTCGCCAGCTCCAATAAACACAGTTCTCATGTTCCCTCCATTCTCCTGCCAAACCAGGTCCCAGGGTACAGCATCACCAACCACGCGATGATTTCAAGTCTTCCCATCAGCATGTCAACGCACAAAATTCCCTTAAGCAGTGCGGGCAACGTTGCACTCGTCAGCCCCACGGAAAGCCCTGCCGTTCCCATCGCCGAAACCACTTCAAACAAGGAGTCGAGCGGGCTGTATCCCATTGCCACGAACGGCAGCCAAGAAAGCGCGACGACGGCGACGAACAGCACGATGAGCAGAAGGGCCGCGCGGATCTCTTCATCCATCAGTCGGCGGCCTGCCAACCGGGGCTCGATGACGGCGTGTTTCGGCAGGCAGGTCCGCAGGAGGATCAACCGAAAGACGCTCGCTGCCATCAACAGCCGCAACAGCTTGAATCCGCCCGCGGTCGACCCTGCGCCGCCGCCCACAAGCATCGAGAAGATCAAGACCAGCTTCGAGCCCGCATCGAGTTGCGCACACGGTATCGAGGAAAATCCCGCGGTTGTCTGCGCGGAAAGGGCGAGCAAGGGGGCGTGGTGGAGTACTTGCGGCCAAGCCATGCCGGCGCTCAGCCGCATTGTGGCGCCCACCGCGAGCGAAACGACCAGGGAAGCGATTACGACGGCCAGAAGTTGCAGAAAGTCCACTGCAACGCGCCGCTTCTCCTGTAACATTCGGTAATAGAACGCCAGCGGAATCGCACCGGCGAGGCAGAACAGGGTAATCCACACCTGTGCGGGCCATCCGAACATCGCGAGGCTGCCGTCATGCGGGGCAAAGCCTCCGGTCGAGACCGCCGCAAATGTATACAGCACCGCGTCGAAAAACCCGACTCCCACCGCCAAGGAACCGATGATGCCCAGAGCGGTCAAAACGCCGTAGACTTTCAGGGCTCGCCGCGCGTATGCCCGCGTGCCACCGATCAAATCGTCGGTTTCGGCCTCTGTGACGGCCAGGCCCTTCGCCACCAGACCCGGTTCTATGACGAGCGCCAGGGAAAGTACGAGGATGCCCAGTCCTCCGTACCACTGCATCCAGGCGCGGGCAAAAAGAAACGTCTGCGGGGCGCCAACAAGCGTCGCCTTCGTGCTCAGTCCCGTGGTCGTCACGCCGGAGATGGCTTCAAAGAAGGCATCCAGAAAACCCAACCCCGCGCCCATCATCGGGTAGGACATCACCAGCGGAGTGAAGAGAAACATCAGCGCGACCAACACCATGCCCTCATTGGCCTGCACACTGGAAGGAGCCCGCAGCCGGGCCGTCCCCAAGCCCAAGCCTGCGAGCCCGCAAACCACAACGGCATATCTCAGGGTGATGTACCTCTCGCCAAAGATCAGCGACACTAACAACGGCACCAGCGTCAGCGCGGCGAGCACGAGGCACAGTTGACCGAAATACTTGAAGACCACACGAAACCGGACAGCGTATCTCAGTTCGCTTGCCTGTTTAGCCACAAACGAATCCTCTCTCCTTTGCGCCCCGGGTGCAAGCGATCATTCCACCAACTCCTTGCGATTTGATCACGGGATGGTCAAGATGTTCTATCTGTTTCCATTTGATTTTTCATATCTTGAGAAACTGATTTACCTTGGTCTCGATTACATCGGTGACGACGCATTCCGCAGACTTATTAGTCAGTCCACAATTGACTAGAAACTGAAGACTATAAATGATTTACCTGAACTAAGCTTTCTTGATCAGGCGCAACAGAAATAAAAGGACGACGGCACCAATCACCGCGACGATCAAACTGCCGAGCAACCCACCTCCGGCGGACATGCCTAGAGTGCGGAAGAGAAAACCGCCAAGCAACGCGCCAATCACGCCGACCACGATGTCTCCCACGACGCCAAACCCGCCGCCTTTCATCAACTGCCCCGCCAGCCATCCG